>JAUSOK010000094.1 GCA_030656035.1 Syntrophales bacterium | reverse complement strand
TGTCACCGCTTTCGAAAAATCGCTCGCCATAGGCTGCCATCTCGGCAAAAGACCACTTTTTTGCCGGAACGAGCCTGTCCCGCAACGCTGTGTCCGTGGTGTGGATGGAAAACTGAAACTGGAATGACCCTCCGCCATAATTGCTTTTTTTGATCTCCAGCAGCCGTGCGAAGAAGCGCTCGCTCTGGGCCGGGGCAATCGTCGAAAGAGAGGCCATCAATCCGGGCGCGCGGTAGCGGGTGCGGAGTTCTTCGAGGACGGCAAGCACGGACAGGTTCAAGGCGGGCTCGCCCATCCGGGCAAACTGGATTTTGAATTTTTCGACGTCGATGATCCCGTCCGGGAACCTCTTTTCGACGAGGAAATCAATCTGGGCAAAGATATCTTCCCTTGATATCTTCCCCTCATAGACATTGCCCGCGTCGCACATCAGGCATCCGACGGGACATCCGAACAGGGTCGAAACAATCAGGACCCATTTCTTTTTTCGCGGAAGCGGCGGCTGCAAGGATTCGACAAATTCAGCCAGTTTTCCGCCGCCGAAATCAGCGATATACACCAGGGCAAGATCGTCTGTTCCTGTTGACGCCAGAACCTTCATAAACGGGTCTCCTTCAATTTATCCCAAATGCTCATTGCCGCTCGCATCCCGTCGCCGACGGCGAGGGCGACCTGCCTGAACGCGCCGTTGCGGACATCGCCGATCTCATAGAGCTTTTCCCCTCTTTTCAGTTCGTCGCCCCGAGCGGTTATCGCTTCCGAGATAAAGTCGCGTTGCGGTTCCCTGCCGACGGCAATCACCAGGAGGTTGACATGGAAGGAGGCCTGTTTTTCATGCAACTGACAAGCAAGGCATAATCCCTCCGGACTCACATTCGTTATGGCCCGGATGGTCGCACGATCCAGAACGGTGATCCGTCGGGATTCATTTGCGCGTTCCCTGAGCAACGGCAGGCACCGCGCCTCTTTCGACCGATTCAGGATCGTAACATCGTTATTAGTCGCGAGGTTCAGGGCGTAGTCAAAGGCTGCATCCCCGGCGCCGACAATGGCGATCCGCTTGCCGACGCAGTCACGAATCGGATAAACTTCATGAAAGATATGTTGTTCGGCCCCCGGAGGAATGAACAAACCCGGAAAATATTTCGGCTTTGTTCCCGAGGACAGGATCACGATCCCGGATAGCCATCGACGCGCCGCGGTTTCCACGAGAAAATGACCGCCGTCATGGTCAAGCCTGACAACCTCTTCAAACAGGACGTCCAGTCCGGCGCCGTCAAGGTGCATCGCAAAGAGAGAGGCCAGCTGAACACCGTCAATGCCGCCGGGGAACCCGGGATAGTTTTCTATCCAATGGGCATTTTTCACGAGGCCGCCGACCTTCTCCTTTTCAACGATCACAGGGTGTATCCCGCTTCGCTTGAGCTGTATGGCCGCCGTAACACCCGCCGGTCCGGCGCCGATGATCGTAACATCCTCTTTTTTCATGGTTTACATTCCGGCAATAATCTCTTCCATGAGCACGGGTACGGCAAAGCCGTGCGACAGATTCAGCAGCGTGGCCCGGTGAAAAGTTTCATTGTAGGTCGCCGTGCCGTCGATGGTGAAAAAAACGTCAAAACCCCGTACAAAGGCACTGCGGGCCGTCGTCTCACAGCACAGATGCGTCATGACGCCGCAGACGACGATTTGCCGCACACTTCTTTCGATCAGCATGTCCGTCAGGGGTGTCCGGTAGAACGCATCGTACTGGCATTTGTCGAGGCAAACGGCGCCGTCGCATTGCAGCTCGTCGATCAGCCGGCTCATGGGATTGTCTTCCGTCAGAAGTTCACGCCACCAGGTTGACATCCGGCCCGCATCCTGCGGCGTATTGATATGCCGCGTCACGATCACCGGCAGCCTGTGATCGGAAAAAGCCCGCACAAGTCGGTTGATTCCCTCAACGATGGCCGTGGAAGACGGAATAAAAGCATGGGACGCCTCACTGAGAAAATACCTTTGCATGTCCAGGATCAGAAGTGCGGTTTGCTCCCTGACAAAGGGCTTCCGATGCCGCAAATACATGAGATCTTCAAGCATTTTCATGGATTTACTGCGAATGTTGTCCCGGGTGAAATAGGCCTCCTTTTTCGCGGCTGTTTCGCGGTCGGCAGAGTTGATGAAATCAGTTTTTGAAGGGTCTTCCATTTTTGCGACGATGCCATTTTCCCAAGTTTCAAGACATTTCCGTTTGACGGCGGGAGTATAAACGCAACGGCCTTTTGTGTCAATGCGACAGTGATATCCATTTTCCCTTGACAGCGTGCCTCGCAGTTTCTATATTCAACAGCGGAAACAACATTTCAGTCTTTTCTGCGGCGTCAGCATCACGGATGCCGCATCAGCGATGGTTCCATCCAACCGCCGCAAGAAAAAACAGACACGGAGGGAAGTAAATGAAACGAGTTATTCTGTTTATTGTCACCAACCTTGCCATTATCCTGATTCTGAGCGTCGTGCTCAGTCTGCTGGGGGTGGATCGCGTTCTCGATGAGCAGGGGGTGGACCTTGACCTGGCCAATCTTCTTGTCTTCGCGGCCGTCTTCGGCTTCGGCGGCGCCTTCATCTCGCTGGCCATATCGAAGTGGATTGCCAAGCGGCTGACCGGCGCCCGGGTCATCGAATCGGCGAGCAACGAGGTCGAGGCCTGGTTGCTCAATACCGTAAAACGGCAGGCGACTGCCGCCGGCATCGGCATGCCGGAAGTGGCCGTCTATGATTCGCCGGATGCAAACGCCTTTGCTACGGGAATGCGCCGGAATCAGGCGCTGGTGGCCGTCAGCACGGGCCTTATGCGGGTCATGCCCCGTACGGAAGTCGAAGCGGTTCTGGCGCACGAGATCAGCCACGTGGCCAATGGCGACATGGTGACGCTGGCGCTGATTCAGGGCGTCGTCAACACGTTCGTCATCTTTTTTTCCCGCGTCGTCGGGCATTTCGTCGACCGGGTCGTTTTCAAAACGGAAAGGGGGCACGGTCCTGCCTTCTTTATCACGTCCATTATCGCCCAGATTGTTTTCGGCATCCTGGCGAGCGTCATCGTAATGTGGTTCAGTCGGCAGCGGGAGTTCCGGGCTGATGCGGGAAGCGCCTCGATCGAAGGCCGCCAGAAGATGATTGCGGCCCTGCGCCGCCTCCAGAAGACCGTTGAGCAGCCCCACCTTCCCGATCAGATGGCGGCGTTTGGCATTTCCGGGGCGCGGGTGTCCGGCATCCGGAAGCTCTTTATGACCCATCCTCCCCTGGAGGAGCGCATTGCGGCCCTTGAGGCGGCCAACTGAAAGCGGACGGCAAGGCGCCCATCTTTTCCATCTCCGGATCTGATGCCTTGCTGACAACGCCAGTGGAAATCGACGGCGGTCCGGCGCTGATCAGGGGCCGCAAAATGGTCAATCATCCGGGTGTTAAAAATGGTTCATCCGGTTCATGCGTACTTAATGATTTGATAATCCGGTTGAAATGGGCATTGTCTGAGTTACACCTACGAGTCCTCAGACTTCAGGTCAGCGTTGAAGTGATGGTTAACACTTGAACTGTTGTTTCTGAGAGTGTTGCAGAATCAGAAGCATATAACCATCTACTCATCCCTCTTCGGGATGCGTGAACACATCGCGGCCAGCCATTCCAGCGACGGTGAGACCTTGTTTGGTATTCCGTCTTTGACAGCATAGACGACCTTCTCGTTTAGTGCTTATGAACGAGATGGAAGACGCGTGTGCTACCGGCAGTGAACTCAACCTGAACGTCTTTGACAGCAAGCGAGATCGGCAGCACACCCGCCGCCTTGTGCCCACGAATTGTGAGCGCCTCGTGTGTGAGTTTGAGGTCCAGGGAATGACCCCGGTACCGCATACGAAGATCGAAACGTCCTAGTGTTTCGGGAAGTTGGGGGTTAAACCGCAGGACGTCGCCCGTGATCTCAGCACCTGTCAGGACGCGCTGGATGAGGTCGACCGTACCCGCCATGGCACCGAGGTGCACACCTTCCGCTGTTGTGCCCTGCTGGATGTCGCTCACGTCGCTTTGCAGCGCCTCGGCAAAGTACATCATGGCGCGCGGGCGATACGATCGGGCCAGAACCCACGCGTGCACAACGCGGGATAGTGTTGATCCATGAGATGAGCGGCTATCGTAGTACTTGATGTTGCGCGGTATCGTCTTATAATCGAACGGATAATTGAGATGAGAGAACAAATCGCGAAGCTCCTCTGCAGAGAACAGATAGAACAGCATGAGAACATCCGCCTGTTTCGAGACCTTGTACCGGTTTGCGCTGTCATTCTCCGCTTCGAGGATTAGATCCAGGCGCTGTATGTTGCCGTACCGCTTGCGATAGTCGTCCCAGTCGAGTTCGGCCAGAAACTCATAACCTTCAAACTGGCTGATGATGCCGTCGTCGTGAAACGGCACGAACATGCGGCGGCTGATGTCGTCCCAGCGCGCAATATCTTCCGTCTTTACACCAAGTTTCGTTATGAGTTCGCTGCGCCTTACGTCTGAGAGAAGGTTAAGCACATCGAGCGCTCTGCGCAGAACCCAGACAGCCATGATGTTCGTGTAGGCGTTATTGTTGAGACCTGGCGTAGATGAATCCGGATACCCCTCATGAAACTCATCGGGCCCGACGACGCCCTGCAGTTCGTAACGGGCCCGCTGTTTGTTGAACGTCGCCATGCTGGACCAGAAGCGCGCGATCTCGATGATCAGTTCCGCGCCATAGAAATGCAGAAACTCGTGATCGTGCGTGACTTGGAAGTACTGCCATACATTCCACGCGATTGCACTACCGACGTGGCGCTGCAGATAGGAGTTATCCGGCTTCCAACGCTGCGAATGCGGGTTTAGATTCATTTCCTGGGTTTCCTCCTGCCCGTCGCTGCCACTTTGCCATGGAAACATGGCCCCGGCAAAGCCGGCATGCCTGGCCGCAGTTCGCGCCTCCCCGAGACGGCGGTAGCGATACATGAGTAAGGAACGGGTGATCTCAGGCATGCGAAAATTGATTGCAGGGAAGATGAACAGCTCATCCCAGAAGATGTGTCCCTGGTAAGCCTCGCCGGTCCAGCCACGTGCGGGCACGCCGATGTCGAGCCCGATAGAATTGTGCGAGACAGCCTGAAGCAAGTGGAACATATTGAGGCGCAGCAGCATTGGCGCGTTGAGTTTAAACCCGCCCGCAGCTGGCCTCAAATACACGTCGAATCGGCGCCATAGGTGTTTCCACACCCGGACGTGAGAGGCCACGAGCGTGACAAAGCGTTCCGCGCGTTCAATCGCCGCACAAGCTGCAAGGCTGCACTCCGAAATAGCGAAATCACGTGAGGTATAGAGAGCTGCGATCTTTTCGATCGAAAGCATTTCGCCTTGCATCAGTTTGACGCTGAATTCCTGTCCGATGAAACCCGGCTCATCGATCACCCGTCGCGAAACAGATTGCAACTCGCCCTCCACAAAGGCACGCGTTCGCGTTGCTTGCGCCAGGCGGACGTTCGACTGACATGTGCGTACCAGTAGATGAACACCATCGTCGCCGACGACATCGCCCGACAGCGGCTCCAAATGCCGGTTATTGAATTTTTCGTAAAGCTTCGCTCCCGTATTGACGACCCGACCATCAATCCCTGAGCGGATGATCACGGACCCGGACCAGTTCTCGGCTCTGAGCGTCAGTTCAATCGCGCCCAGGTGCATATCCGCCATCGAGACCAAGCGCCGTTCCGTCAGCGTGGAGCGCCGCCCCTGCCCCTGCTCGAAGCTGATCGTCTTGAGCAGCATCCCGCGCCGCAGATCGAGCTCTTGACGGTAGGAGAGAATCCTCACCGCTCTTTCGTCAAACCATTCATCGTCGGCTATCCGTAACCTGATTGTCAACCAGTTCGGGAAATTGACGAGATCCTCGTTTTCAACACATCTACCCGCAATATCGGTGCGCAGCCGATTGTAGCCTCCGGCCAGATAGGTGCCGGGATAGTGGACGCCGTCCGCCTTCGCCCAAGGCGCAGCCCCGCGCGCCGCGAAGTAGCCGTTTCCCAGCGTACACAGCGCCTCCCGCATGCCCTCGCGTTGCGGATCGAAATCGTCATATACAAGCGACCAGGCAGAAGGTGGCTCAATCGCCACCTGTACCTGCGAAAGGTTAGTCACGACAACATCGGCGCCTGCCTCGCGCAAAGCTTGCGACTGCCCGACGCGATCGACGCCGATGACAAGGTGAAATCGACCTACGCGGCCTGCGGCGACCCCCGCGATTGCATCCTCGACGACTATCGCCCGCGATGGTTCGACTCTCAAGCGCTGCGTCGCCTCGAGAAATGCATCGGGCGCGGGTTTACCTTTGAGATTCATCCGTGTGACGTCGCGCCCATCCACGCGCGCATCGAACAGATGCGAGATGCCTGCGGCCTCGAGCACCGCGGCACAACTGTTACTAGACGACACGACGGCAGTCTTGATCTCCTGGCCGCGCAAGGTCTTTACCAACGCTATTGCCGGGTCATAGGGCGCGACGCCGTCCTTGTTCAGACGTTCCGTGAAATACTGGTCTTTGAGCTTGCCGAGTGCATGTATGCTCTGCGCGCCGCCCTCATCCTCGGGGCTGCCAGTAGACAAATTGATTTCACGCGATTCAAGAAAAGATGCAACACCGTCGTATCGAGGCTTGCCGTCCACGTAGCGCCGATAATCTGCTTCAATATCGAAGGGCGTAAAGGGTTCCCCCGTTTTGCCAGCGCGTTCCTGAAGAAAAGAGTCGAACAGTCGCTTCCAGGCTGCGGCATGGACGCTCGCTGTCTGGGTCAACACGCCGTCGAGATCAAATAAAACCGCGTCGAAGTCGCGCGGTGAGAGAGTGACGATGGAACCTGTACTGCTCATATAGACTCCGGTAGATTCTGGTCTCAATAGATAATTTGATAAGACATTGCTTTCTCGTGGTTGGAATATATAAAGGGGAAATTTTTAAGTCAAGGGGATTTGGAGAGCGAAATATGGGGATGATTAAAGAATACTGTTCGAAACAAAGTATATCTGTGAAAAACTCTAAATACTCACTAACAGGAAGGAGTTAATCTCTTATTGATAGGTTTTATAAATTCATCATGACATGATCATGCGGATGGCTGCGGGGACGATCTCGATCTCCACGGGGAGGCGGCCCGGTTGCTCGCCGTCCACGTCGAGCAGGACCGTCTGCTCCGAGGTGGCGAACAGCTTGCGGCCTGTCAGGGTGAATACCTTTTTGATCTTCTTGATCTTCTTGATCTTGCCGTTGTAGAGTTTGGGAAGATGCCAGAAAATCTCCGGCAGGTTCAGATTGCCGATCACGGTGATGTGGAACAGGCCGTCGTCCA
>JAUSOK010000088.1 GCA_030656035.1 Syntrophales bacterium | reverse complement strand
TCTAAGATTTCTCAGTCGTGAAGACTCCTTCGAAATGACAGAGTATCGTTGACACGACAGTAGTCATAAAGCGACAGGTATAATGGTTGTTAAAAGCACCGGTAAATTAAAATCGCCTCAGGACACTTTGAAGATATGCCTGCTGACCTATCGCGGCAATCCCACGTCCGGCGGGCAGGGCGTCTATATCAAGTATCTGAGTCAGGCGCTGCACGACCTGGGGCATCAGGTGGATGTCGTCTCGGGGCCGCCTTACCCGGAACTGCCCGAGGGGGTTGCGCTGCATCGACTGCCGGGCCTGGATCTGTATAACCCGGATCACCTCTTCCGGCCCGCCCGCTACCGGGACCTTGTTTCGCCTGTGAATCAACTGGAATTCCTGAGCATGTGCCTGGGCGGTTTTCCCGAGCCGCTGACATTCGGGATGAGGGTGCATAAGCTCTTTCGCACGACAAGACCGGCCTATGACATCGTGCATGACAACCAGTGCCTGGCCTATGGCATTGCAGGCCTCTCCCGGGTCGGCTATCCCACGGTGGCTACGATTCACCATCCCATCACCGTGGACCGTGACGCGGAACTGAAGGCGGCGTCCTCCTTCATCAAGAAGCTGAAAGTGATGCGATGGTATTCCTTCCTGGGCATGCAGAAGCGCGTGTCGCGCCGTCTGGCGCGCATCATCACCGTATCGGAATGTTCGAAAAGGGACATCAGCAAGGATTTCGGCGTCTCCGAGGATCGTTTCTGTGTGGTTCCCAACGGGATCAATACGGACTTCTTTTATCCGCTGCCAGGCGTCAAACGGGCGGACAATCAGTTGCTGGTCACCAACAGCGCCGACACCCCCCTGAAAGGATTGCGGCATCTCCTCGAGGCGGTGGCGCCCATCCGGAAGCAGCGGGATGTCCGGCTGACCGTCATCGGCACCCCCAAGAAGGATGGTGCGATTGAACGTCTCGCTGGAAACCTGGGCTTCAACGGCGCCCTGCGGTTTACCGGCCGCATTGAACACAAAGACTTTGCGCGTTATTACGCGGAGGCCACTCTCGCGGTGATCCCATCCCTGTACGAGGGATTCGGCATGCCGGCCGGCGAGGCAATGGCTTGCGGGACGCCCGTGATCAGCACGTCCGGCGGCGCTCTGCCGGAAGTGGTCGGCGACGCCGGCGTCATCGTCCCGCCGGGCGATACGGGCGCACTCGAAGCGGCGATCCTTTACCTGCTGGATCATCCGGAAAAAAGACGCGAACTCGGGCAGGCCGGCCTGAGCCGGGTGCAAGGCGCTTTCACCTGGCGGCATGCCGCCATGAAAACGGTGGACATTTACCGGGAAACCATCGATGCTCACCGTTGATTTTGAGAGATTGCAGCTCAAACCGGGAGCTCGCGTCCTCGACGCCGGCTGCGGCGCGGGTCGTCATGTCTGCGAGGCATTCCGGATCGAGGGCGTGGATGTTGTCGGCGTCGATCTGAACTGGGACGACCTCTGCAAGACGGCGACGACCCTTTACCTGATGCACAGTCAGGACGGCGGCGGGCAGGGACGCTGCCTGATTTCCCGGGCGGATGTGGCTTGTCTGCCCTTTCAGGACGGCGCTTTCGATGCGGTCATCTGCTCGGAGGTGCTCGAACATGTTCCCGATAGCCGCAAAGCGATCCGGGAACTGGTCCGCGTCCTGAAGCCGGGCGGCGAGCTGGTGGTCAGCGTCCCGAGGTATCTGCCGGAGCGGATCTGCTGGGCGCTTTCAGAGGCCTATCACAACGAACCGGGCGGCCATATCCGGATTTACAAAAGAAGGGAACTGCGGGCGCTGTTAGAGGCGGCGGGCGTGACCTGCCGGACAATCCGCTACAAGCACGGGCTCCATGCACCGTACTGGTGGCTGAAATGTCTTGTCGGCCATAAGAATGAACAGTCGCGTCCTGTAAATCTTTACAAAAAATTTCTGGAGTGGGACATCATCCAGCGTCCGCCGTTGACCCGGACGATGGAGAAGATACTGAACCCCTTCATCGCAAAGAGCATCGTATTCTATCTCAAGAAAGAACTGAGTTAAAATGAAACTGGAATTATCGACCGCAATGGCGGAGACCCGCATGGATGTGGAGCAGATGGCGGATTTTATTGTTTCCGTCCAGAAAGCAAACGGGGAAATTCCCTGGTCCATCGGCGGGAAGACCGACCCCTGGGATCATGTGGAGTCCGCCATGGGGCTGTCTGTCGCCGGTTATGGGGAAGAGGCAGAGCGGGCGTACGAATGGATGCGCAAGACCCAGCACGCCGACGGAAGCTGGTACGCCGCCTATCGCAACGGCCTTCCGGAGGACAAAACGATGGATACCAACATGTCTTCCTATATCGCCGTGGGCGTCTTTCATCATTACCTGATCAGCGACGACCTCGCGTTTCTGAAGCGCATGTGGCCCGCTGTTCGCGACGGCGTGGACTATGCGGTGGGCATGCAGGCGCCGACAGGAGAGATTCACTGGGCCCGCAACGGGGAAGGTGTCGTGGACCCCATGGCCCTTTTGACCGGCTCCAGTTCGATTTACATGAGCATCAAATGCGCCCTGGCCATCGCCGCGCGACTCGGACGCAACCGACGCGACTGGGAGCAGGCGCTGGAAAAACTCGGGCAGGCCATCCGGCATCGTCCGAATCTGTTTAACATGATCAAGTCGCGTTTTTCCATGGACTGGTATTATCCGATCCTCTGCGGCGCCGTCGGCGGCCCGGACGCGCGCCGGCGGATTGACCGATACTGGGAAAAATTTGTGGCGCCGGGCTGGGGGGTTCGCTGCGTTTCCGACCGTCCCTGGGCGACAATGGCGGAAACCGCCGAGCTGGTCCTGACGCTGGCCGCAATCGGGGAGCAGGAAAAGGCCCGCATCGTCTTCAGTTGGCTGTCCGATAAAAAATATGACGACGGTTCCTACTGGATGGGCGTCACCTTCCCCGATACGGTGATCTGGCCGGAGGAGAAGACCGCCTGGACAACGGCGGCGATACTGCTGGCTTACGACGCGCTGAACGATCTGACGCCGGCGAGCGGCCTGTTCCATCATGATTCCTGGGACGCATGCAAATTCCTGCTCGTTGCCGCCGACAGACCGGTCTTTTCGGGTCGGGTCGTCAACGACTCTCTCCGGTTACCCCCTGTGATTTCGGTAAAGTAGCCCTCCATGAGAAAAGATCACCGCCCCTATATCATCAAGCGCCTCGACCTGGGATTTCAAAGATGGTACGCAAACTATTTTCTGCGCCCGCAACTGAAATCCCTCGGGGAGGGATGCCACTTCATGAAACCCTGGTTCGTGGAGATCTTCGGGGGCCCCATTGCCGTCGGCGCATACACGCATATCATTGCGACGCCGGACAGGCGGGTTCGGCTCACCGTCTGGTCCACGCTGGAAGGCGGGGGGCGTATCGAAATCGGAAATTATTGTCTCGTCTGCCCCGGGGTCCGGCTCAGCGCCGGCAGTGAGATCGTCATCGGCGACAGCGTCATGCTGGCCCAGGGCGCCTTTGTCACGGATTCGGACTGGCATGGCCTCTATGACCGCAGCCTTTCCGTGGGACAGTCGGCGCCTGTCCGCATCGGCCGGAATGCCTGGATCGGCGACAGCGCCATTGTCGCCAAGGGCGTGACCATCGGTGAAAACAGCATTATCGGCGCCGGGGCCGTTGTGATCCGGGATATCCCACCCAATGTTGTCGCCGTCGGAAATCCCGCAACGGTGATCAAGGAGCTCGATCCGGAGCGGTCCATCAAAACGCGCGGCGACTGGATGGCCGATCCGCAGGCGCTGGCCGCGCAGTTTGCCGAGATCGACCGGGATGCAATGAAAAATAATACCTGGCTGGGCTGGCTGCGGTCCATGATCCGACCGGTCAAAGGAGATTGAAGGAAATCATGCGAGTGGCTGTGATTGCACCCCCTTATCCGCTCGAAGAAGCGCCGGCACCGCCGCTGGGCGTTACCTACGTGGCGGCGGCCTTCGCGGCAGCGGGCGCGGAAGTGAAAATCCTGGATTACATTGTCAGCCGTTACACGCCGGAAAAATTGAAGGCGGAACTGGACGCGTTTAAGCCTGACGCCGTCGGCGCCACGTCGGTGACGTTAAACTTTTACGGCGCGGCGGACATCGTCCGTACGGCCAAGCGCCACAATCCGGACATCGTTACCATGATGGGCGGTCCGCATGTCTCTTTTGACGCAGAAAACACCCTGACGGCCTACCCCGAAATCGATCTCATCGTCAGGGGGGAGGGCGAACAAACGATTGCCGAGCTCACGCCGCGTTTGCAAGACCGGGACGCATGGGCCGGGATCAAAGGAATAACCTTCCGTCAGAACGGCCGATTGGTCGAGACGCCGCAGCGGGAATTTATCGATGACCTGGATACACTGCCACTGCCGGCCCGTCATCTTCTGCCCTTATCGCGCTATCAGGCGCTCGGTTATCCCATCAGCATCATTACGAGCCGGGGCTGCCCCTATTCCTGCATTTTCTGCCAGGGCAGGCGCATGGTGGGCAAGAAGGTCCGCAAACGCAGCGCCGCACGGATTGTCGATGAGATCGAGCAGATCCTGTCTTACGGCATCAACCGGATCAACGTCGCCGACGACCTGTTTGCCTCCGACAAGGCCAAGGTCATGGAGGTTTGCGGCGAAATTCAAAAAAGGGGCCTTTCCTTTACCTGGAGCGCCTTTGCACGGGTCAATACGGTGGATCGGGAAACCCTTAAAATCATGAAAGATACGGGTTGCGACAGCGTGAGCTTCGGCGTCGAATCGGGCAATCCGGAAATGCTCAAGCGCATCCGGAAGAACATCACGCTGGATCAGGTCCGCCAGGCCGTCCGGCTCTGCAACGAGGTAGGCATGCTCGCCCACACCTCCTTCGTCGTCGGTCTGCCCGGTGAATCCATGGAAACCCTCGAAGAAACCAAACGGTTTGCCGGCAGCCTGGGCTCCCTTTACGGCTATCATTTTCTGGCGCCTTTCCCCGGCACGACCGTTCGGGAAAAAGTGGACCAGTATGACCTCGAAATTCTGACGCATGATTGGTCCCGCTATGACGCCAACAGCGCCATCGTGAGAACCTCGGCGCTTTCTCCGGAGCAGATTAATGACTTTGTGGGCGAGTTCGAACGGGAAATCAACGAGGGCTGGGAAAAGCAAATTCGTGGATACCGGGAAAAGACCAACACTCCCTCTGAGGATCTGCAGGTAGAGGGATATTTCAAAACAGGCTTTGTGTATCGTCTGCTGTCAGAAGACCTCATCGAGGCGTTGGGATGCATTTTCCTCTCCGACCCTGCATTTGAAGACCGGGGGAAGATCCTCGAAGAGGCGGCGGAACAACTCTGCCTGCGCCTGAAAGCGGCCACCGATACGGATGCGGCCCTGATCCGCAGGACCATCCGGCTGTTCATCGACAAGGGCTACATCAAGCTGCTGCAGGACGGCAAAACCCTGATCTGGCGCTGGACGCATAATAACAGGGGTTAAGTGCAGTACCTAACCCCTTGATATTTGGTGGGCGATGCGCGACTCGAACGCGCGGCCTTTGGTTTCGGAGACCAACGCTCTATCCACCTGAGCTAATCGCCCCGTGTCCTGACCGTTCTTTTCTACATTTTTTTCAAGCTGGTGTCAACCTGATATTCCGTGCCCAATCAGACCCGGGGATGAAGGCTATAAGGTTGACATCTCTATAATATCAACAATATGAATATTATCGCGGCGACCTTGGAAGATGGAGTTCCTTCAGGATGCATTGCACGGGTTCGCTGCGGTTCATGCTGTACATATGAATGCCGGCCACATCATTCCGGATCAGATCTTCCATCTGTTTGGTCGCATATTCGATGCCGTATTTTTCCACTTCCTCATTTTTATCCCTGACTTTATTAATCTTATTGGCGAGAGACTGAGGGATGGAAGCTCCACACAGCCCCGCAATGCGTTCGACCTGTTTATAATTCAGGATGGGAAAAATGCCGGGAAGGATTGGAATCGTTATCCCCTGGGCAAGCGTCCGGTCCCGGAATCGGTAAAAGAAATGGTTGTCGAAAAAAAGCTGCGTGATGATAAAGTCTGCTCCGGCGTCAACCTTGCGTTTCAGATTCTTGATATCTTCTACGAGCGAAGGGGCTTCAATGTGACCTTCCGGAGAACCGGCCACGCCTATGGAAAAAAAATCCATCCCTTTGATGAACGCGACGAGGTCGCTGGCGTAGCTGAATCCGCCTTCAGGCTTGATGAATTTTTCCGTACCGGCAGGTGGATCACCCCTCAACGCCAGGATATTCTCAATATTTTCAGCCCGAAAAGCCTCCAGAATACGGGCAATATCATCTTTCGTAGACTGGACGCAGGTCAGATGGGCCAGGACTTCCGTTTGGAATTCTTTTTTTGCCCGGGAGGCTATCTCAAGGGATCTTTCCCGCGTACTGCCGCCTGCGCCATAGGTGACAGAGATAAAATCCGGCTTAAGCGCGGACAATTCCTGAATCGTTGCAAACAGACCATCCAGATTCCCTTCCCGCTTAGGCGGAAAGAATTCAAAGGACAGGGTAAAGCGTTTCTGCCTGAACAGCTCTCTTATGAACATGAAAAATATCGCCCAAATTTTTGCGGGAAAATGTCATTAAGCATAGCGATTGTCAATCTTTTTCCTTGCGGAACTTGAAATCGTTTTGCAGGTCTGATATAATATATGGAATTACATTGGAAATTAACGATTATGACGAAGGTAACACGCATCATTCCCCTGCTGGTGTTGCTTCTTATGGGGTGCTTGGCCTCAGAGGCAAACGCTTTGAATCAAATCTTGAATGTCCGGCATTGGGTTGCTCCGGACCACACACGCATCGTGATAGATACAAGTGAAACGCCTGATTATACGGTCGAAAAAAGCAAGGAACATATCCGGATCGACTTCAAGAACAGCGTTTTTCCCAAAAACCTGCCGAAAAAGTTGGCTCTCAATAAGCCTGGGGTTACGGTCATCTCAATGGTGCGCCTTTCCGGGGAAGGGGTGAGGGTTGAAATATTATTGGCGGATCATTTGGACGCCAATGTATTTAAACTACCGAAAATAGAAGAGAAACCTGACAGGGTGGTGGTAGATATTGAGCTTCCCGAAGGCGAAAAGAAAGAAGTGGAGGAACGGGGGCCTGTCACAAAAAAAAATCGGATTGTCGTCATTGATCCCGGTCATGGCGGCGATGACCCGGGAGCCGTCGGTCCACGGGGCACCCAGGAAAAGGATGTCGTCCTTAAGATCGGCAAAAGGTTAAGAGATAAGCTCAATAAGCGGGAAGGCTACCGTGCCTTTCTGACTCGAAACGGAGATTATTATGTGCCTTTCAGCAAGCGGTTGAAGATAGCCCGGGAATATGGCGCAGATCTGTTTCTCAGTATCCATGCCGATGCCGCCCCTAAC
Organism: Syntrophales bacterium; assembly: GCA_030656035.1. Classification (GTDB taxonomy): domain Bacteria; phylum Desulfobacterota; class Syntrophia; order Syntrophales; family Fen-1087; genus JAPLJM01. Next base: position 13,901 of record JAUSOK010000088.1, on the reverse strand, counting down.
CGTCGTGCGCATGGTGCATCCGTTTACTGCCTGTCCATTCGCGGCGCCAGCACGGAAGCTGCGAGATTGCTGGCCATGAAGGAGAACCTTGCCGATATGATGGGCGGTTCCCCCAATGGAGAGAGCAACGAAGCCTCCGACCCCATCGTCCTGAATATGTACCAGACAAATACAATCAATACGTCGAAGATTTATGGGCAGACCGTCATGGAAAACATCGGTCGTGTCATGCCGTTGAAGTTTGTCTCCGTCCAGAGCGCCCCTTTTCGAGTTCTTAAGCTTCCTGAAATTCCGTCTCTGCTGGTGGAGACCGGCTATATTTCCAACAAAAGGGAAGAAAAGCTCCTTCGCAGCCGTCAACATCAGAAAAGAATCGCCGATGCCATAGCAGCCGCGGTCGTCGAAATGCTGCCGGTGGAGCCCGCGATGGAAAAAGAGCCGGAAGTCAGGGAGGTAAGAATTCAATACTATCAAGTCAAGCGCGGTGACACCCTTGGAAGGATTGCAAAAAAACACAATACAAGTCTTGCGGCCCTGTTGAAATTAAATCAAATGAAACTGAAGGATCCGCTCTATGTCGACCGGAAGGTAAAGATAGCTGTTCCGGATGAAAATACACCGGCTGTGCACACCCTGCCCAAGGCGGTTGAGGCTTCCGTAAAACCCCAAAAGGCGGGTGAGACCGATATATTGAAAGAAGACTCCGGTATTCGTGTGTACCGGGTGCAGAAGGGGGATACCCTCGCAAAGATTGCAAAAAAACATGGTACCCCTCTCAATGTCCTCCTGAAGATCAACAAGATGAAGCTCAGGGATCCGATTTTCGCGGGACGTGTGATTAAGATTAAAGACAGGTCCGTGGAAAAAGAAACCACAACTGTGGTGAAAAAGGGTTCTTCCATCCAAAAGAAAAAGGGGAAATTTATCTACCACCGGGTAAAAAAAGGAGAGACGCTTGATATTATTGCCCGACGGAACGGCACGACCATTGGCGAGTTGCGGCAATTGAATCGTATGAAACCTTCAGATCCCTTACTGGCTGACCAGAAATTGAAATTGCCGCTACAGTCGTCCCTGTAACCGAAGAAACGTACGTCATGACGCAAGCAGGAATTCCCTTTCAGTCTGGTTTAAATGAGCGTGATCATCCCCAGGATAGCTTATGCCGATCATTCCTGAAGATCTGCATAAAGATATCGGCTATCAGCATCCTGATCCAGATGCCTTTAGCAGATGCCTGTTCAGAATGGAAAATCATGCCCTGGCGCCCATTTCAGGTCAAAAAGGAGCTCGTCATGCAACCTCGCAAGGGCAAAGTCATCAAACGTGGAAAAGCTGTAACCGGCAAATCCTCAAAGGTGCGGGATGTCGGTGCACAGCGGTTGCAAGGAACTCAGCAGATTTGGCCTGATGCTCAAAGTTTCTATGTGTCCGAGTTGTCGGCACAGGTCTGGGGCGGCTATCTTCGACGTGCGGGCGTATCTCCGGCGCTTCCAAAAAGCGGCATGCAGGCTGAAACATTGTTCATATCCGATCTTTTCAGAGATACGATGGCCCGGGACAATCTCCTGATGAGCCCATCGGGCAGGGCGCCCGCAACCACCAGGGGAAAGGGCGGCGCGCATTACATCCGATTCTATTTTTTTAACCATGACATGAAGGATCTGAACAGAGATGCTCCGGAGCGGCGCGCAAGCGGAGACAACCTCTGGGAAACGTTCCTGTCCCCATTGTCCGGCGAGCGTAATCAGTCGGTGCTGGAAACGATGGGCAAGATATTTGAACCGAAAGTGGATCTCGGGATAGAATTTTAATGTTCTTGCCGGAAGTTCCTGTGCCGCGTCAGCGAATGCGGATTCTCAACCACCCGTCAGGGCTTTAATCGCTTCTGTTGGTCCCTGCGCCGTTGCTCGGGAAGCAGGCATCCCTGGAGGCAGTTGCCCTCACAGTCCCCATCGCAGGGCTCGATATGGATCATCACGCTCGTTGACGGAAACTGTTTTTCGATCCCCAAAGACAGATCTTCCGTGATGGCATGCGAGATCTGGACGGACATTTCGGGATCCACTTTCAGGTGAAACTCGACAAAGCGGAAATGACCGGACTTACGGGTTCGTAACTGATGGAACCCGCAAATAACGGGCCGGTGGTGTAAAATCCGCCGGCGAATCCAGGCCTCTTCCTCGGGTGGGAGTGTGGCATCCAGAAGATCTTTTGACGACCGCATGGTCAGATCGTAGGCGGCCTTTATGATCAGCACCGCGACGGCGATAGCGGCGACCGGATCAAGCCACCCAAGGTCCGTTCCCGGAAAAAATGCCTGTCCCGACCAGATCAGCGCGAGGCTGACGACGACGCCGGCGGAGGTATAGACATCCGTCCGAAGATGCCACGCATCGGCCGCAAGGGCGATGGAATCCGTTTCTTTGGCGACCTTGAAGAGCATTTTCGATACGAAATAATTGACCATGACGGAAACCGTCATGACGCCCACACCCCATCCCGGGGCTTCGAGGGGTTCGGGATTCCAGAGCTTCTGAACGGCTTCAAAGATAATCCAGCCGGCAGCCGCAAAAATGAGCAGCGCCTCAATAGCGCCGGAGATATTTTCGATTTTTCCGTGGCCGAAAGGGTGTTGCTTATCGGGCGGGATGCTTGAGGTCTTAACCGAAAAAAGGGCAATAATGGCCGCAATGAGATCAACGCCGGAGTGAATCGCTTCGGAAATGATCGATATCGATCCGATTAGCAGGCCCACGATGAGTTTCATGACCACGAGGGTGGTGTTCGAGATCACGGACAGCGCTGCAACACGGACCTTACGGCTTTGTGCGTCCATCATGAACCCCTGAACCCCTGAACCATGGCGGTTATCTCTCCTGTTATCCTCATTAAAAAATGACCACAGCTCTAATTCATCTCAGATTTTCCGTCAAGGGGAATCTGACCACGGGTGAATTTCTAATCGTACACCGCATATCGATTCTTCTTTAAAAAAGATTCGGCTCTTCAGAACCATCGGAACTTGTTGACTTCTCAGCCGGGATTGTATATTTACCGACATGGAGGTGTCTCATGAAAATTACAAGTCTGGATAAAGTTGAAAAAACGGAGATAATCATGGAAGGGGCGAAGGGAGTCTGGAAACAGATACCCATTTCGAAAGCCGACGGCACGCCGGCTTTTTCTTTCCGCGTTTTCACGATTACACCGGGCGGCCATACGCCTTACCATTCACATCCCTTTGAACATCTCAACTATATCATTGAAGGGGAAGGGGCTGTGGTCATGGAAAACGGAGACGAGGTCCCGGTAAAAAAGGGCGATTTTGCGCTGGTGCTGCCCGGCGAAAAGCATCGGTACAAGAACAACTCCCCGGCGAATCCAATGATCGTCATCTGTGCCGTTCCGAAGGAATACGAGTAACGGGGGAGATCGCTCATGACCCTTGGGCGTAAGGGGTGTTGACCGTTTACGATTTGCATGTATAAATAAAAAGATGACTGAAGAACTGGTTCCCCTTTCCGATCTGCGGGAAGGAGATGAAGGCATCATCCAGACGCTGACCGGCGGCCGTGCATTGTCGGCCCGGCTGGCGGGATTGGGGATTGCCCTGAATATGAGAATCAAGGTCCTTCGCAGCCGCGGAGAGCTGAAGATTGTCCGGGCGGCGGATACTCGCGTGGCGCTTGGCGGCGGGGAAGCGGATAAAATATTCGTTTACCGGACCGACCCCCAGCAATGCGAATCCGGCGGGGAAAAACGCGAAGGCAGAAAGCTTCTGGTGGCCTTAGCGGGCCAGCCCAATGTGGGCAAGTCCACGGTTTTCAATATTCTGACGGGACTATCCCAGCATGTGGGCAACTGGCCGGGAAAAACGGTGGAAAAGAAAGAGGGCGCCCACGTCTGTGACGACGCGGAAATGCGGATTGTCGATCTGCCGGGAACTTACAGCCTGACCGCCTTTTCCCCCGAAGAACGTATTGCCAGGGATTTTATCCTGACGGAGCGTCCCGATGTCATTGTTCTGCTGGTAAACGCCGCCGCCCTGGAAAGGAGCATCTATCTGCTGACGGAGTTGCTGCTGCTCGGGCCTCCCGTGATTGTCGCCGTCAACATGGTCGATGTGGCGGAGAATCAGGGGATCCGGATCAACATCAAAGCCCTCGAGCAGGCCCTGGGAATCCCGGTCGTCGAAATGGTGGCCGCAAAGAACAGGGGTATTCGCGAGCTCGTCGAGAAAACGCGCGCCCTTGCCTGCGGCGATGTGTCTTACGCACCGCGTCGGCAGGAGGTAGCCGCTGACCACAGGGATGTTTTCCTGGACATCATATCATTTCTGACGCCTCATTTTGCCCCCTGCGCTCCCTCAAGCTCGGCGGACCTGCCCGTGAACTGGCTCGCCATCAAACTCATGGAAGGGGATCCCGAGATCGCGAAGATTGTGGAAGCGCGCATTCCTCCCGATGCATGGCGCGGGATTCAGTCCATCCTCCTCAAACATGAAGATTCACTGCATGCCGTTGTGGGCGGACGGTACGACTGGATCGAAGCCGTTACCCGGGCGGCCATTTCACGCTTCCGGATGGGCCAGGTGGTCATGACGGACCGTATCGATCACATACTGACGCGCCCCCTCTTCGGCATTCCTGTGCTTCTTGCTATCTTTGCGGTAGTTTTTCTGATCACTTATAAAGTCGGTTATCCGCTGCAAAGAGGGCTGGAAGGACTGGTCAGCGCCTTTGCCAAACAGATCGAATCGTCCCTGGAATCCTATCCTTTCTGGATCAAAGGAATGCTCATTGACGGTGTGATCGGCGGCGCCGGATCCGTCCTGACCTTTATTCCGATTCTGGTCATCTTTTTCACCTTCATGGCCGTTCTGGAGGACGTGGGCTATATGGCCCGGGCGGCCTTTGTCATGGACCGTTTCATGCATCTCATCGGGCTGCATGGGAAGAGCGTCATTCCCATGTGTCTGGGCTTCGGCTGCAATGTTCCTGCCGTTCTGGGCGCCCGCATTGTGGAATCAAGAAAGGAGCGTCTCCTGACCATTTTCCTGTCGCCCTTTGTGCCCTGCACGGCGCGTCTGGCGGTGCTGACCTTTGTCGCCGCGGCGATATTTTCCACCCATGCGGCTCTGGTTTCATGGTCTCTGCTGACGGTCAATATTCTGGTTCTGGGGCTCGTCGGCATGCTCGTGAGCCGCTATCTTCTGAAAGACGAAGCCATGCCTTTTATCATGGAGCTGCCCCTTTACCATAAGCCTGATTTTAAAACGATCGGCATGGCAGTGTGGGCAAGAATCCTGTCCTTCATCAAAAAGGCCGGGACCGTGATTCTGGCCGTATCCGTGATCATCTGGCTGCTTTCTCATCTGCCCCACGGACGAATCGAAGACAGTTGGCTGGCAGGGCTCGGGCTTTTACTCGAACCCCTCGGTCAGCCCCTCGGCCTGGACTGGAAAATGATCACGGCCCTGCTGACGACGATTATTGCAAAGGAAACGGCCATTGCGACGCTTGGGGTTCTCTACGGGGTGGGGAGGGAAGGACTCCTGCATGTCCTGCCTCAGGTGATGAATCCCGCCTCGGCCCTGTCGTTTCTGGTGGTCATGATGCTTTTTATCCCCTGCGCCGCAACCGTGGCGGTCATGAGGCGGGAAATGGACAGTTGGAAATGGTTCGGCGCCTCGATCGGTGCGATGCTGGTCCTCTCCCTGCTGGGCGGCCTGATCGCCTATCGTGTTGCCCTGAGTATGGGCTGGTAACGCGACGTCGAAATCCCATGCGGAATGAGCCGGGACGATGTCGATTACCGGCGGCGCCCCCTGCCGTCAGCATGATCCCGTAAACCTTTCCGATGCAGGCGGGTCCGAAGGTATCGGTAGCAAATGCTTGCATATAAACGCCCGCATCAAAAGGAATAAGCGACCAATGGAAGGGGCAACAGAATTGTCAATTCTCTCCGTTGTATTATGAAGATTTAGAAAACGCTGCTGACGTAGAAATAATTATGCCAAGCAGCATGATCAACTCCGTTACGCCAAAAGCGACATGCTTGGCAAAAACCGGAGCAATGCCAAGTATTAAAAATCCTATTAAAAAGGTTATTTCTCGCGAATCCATGATTACCTCCCTGAAATTTATGTTGTTTTAATATTCCGTTTCTTTATGCTGACAGCGGATATGGCAGCGTTACGGCGATCGAAAATATTTTTTATCACAACGCCAAGAACGCCTACCGTATCTCCCGGCTCGATATTTTCGCCGGGTGCTGTAAACATGATCACCCTGATGGTTCCCGTACCATCTTTAACCTGGAAATGCGGTCTGTTAAGCCACTTGAAGGAAACCTTCTGGATCTCTCCTGTTATACTGACAGCATGTCCCGTGATCGCTAAACTGATATTAGCAATTTTATACGGCTTGGCTTTCTGGTTGTGTTCTTCTGCCGCCTGCGTAAACGTTCTGCGACTCATCCATGCTAAGGCCATGGGAATAACAAGAAGGGCGATCAACCCGGGAATTGCAAAAATCAAAAATCGGGTATCCCTCACTACCATATAATGAATGAATACCGCTCCCGTACTTACAATAAACGCGATCCACGCTAATATTGACAATTGAATTACCCCTAATCTTTTGGGACTTCACTTCTGAACATCACGAAGTAGGCCACACCGATAAACAGAAATCCGCCGACAATGTTCCCTATCGTAACGGGAATAATGTTCCAGAACCAGATGTCACCCCAGCTTAAGCCGTTATTGGCTTGCAGTAATCCGCCGATTTTTGTGATCGTTGCCGGATACCAGTCGGTCAAGAATTTTCCTGTGGGTAAAAAATACATATTGGCAACGCAGTGCTCGAACCCGGTTGCGACGAATGCCATGATGGGGAACCAGATGCCGAAGAACTTGCCGACCACGTCATCGGCGGTAATGGCAAGGAGGATGGCGATGTTGACAAGGAAGTTACAGCCGATGGCCTTCCAAAAGCAGGACCACAGGCCGACAGTTCCAACAGCCTTATAGGTCAGAATCTTGGCGACGGAAATATTTATGGCGGTCATGCCGAAGGAGTTAACAACCATTGAGCCGTCTGCCGTACCGGAAACAAGAGGACCGACAGCCATTAAATAGGCATAAAAGAAGGAGCCGAGGATGTTACCGATGTATACCCATACCCAGTTCCTCATCACCGCGCCCCATGTACACCTCTTCATCATGGCGGCCATAGGAACGAGCATGCAATCACCGGTAAAAAGCTCCATTCCTGTCAGAACAATGGCGATCAAGCCCACGGGGAACACCGCCCCACCGATCATTTTTGCAATTCCAGCGCCGAGTAATGGTTCTACGCCGGTTGAGCATACGGTACATAGTGCTCCTCCGATCGCGATATAGGCGCCCGCCATAAAGCCTCGGATGAGAAACTGAAAAACTGAAAGTTTTGACTTGTAAACGCCTGCGTTGCCTACAAGACCGACCATTTTGGGTGGTGCATTGAAAGCCATAATATTTCCTCCGTTTCTTTATTTATAATAATTAAAAACGTAAATTCACACTGATTTGCTTAATTTAGAGCACACTAACTCATTGATGATTTTCCTGTAAAATGATGGCTACAGTTGGAAAAATCAACGAGGCAGAAGATCATTGCCCGTTAACTTACAAACGCCTCTTTGACTTCCTTCTTCCAAATGCAGAGCAGTTTGCCGCCATGATACTGGCATTGAACCAATTCCCACTCATTTTCACCTTCCTTGTCGAGCATCTGTTTAAAATGCGGAAGCCCTGCTCCCTGAAGATCAGTGACGATGCAGTCTCCTGTCAGGTCACATTGAAGTTTTTCAGGGGGAACAATCGTATCCAGATCAATAATGTTTGATTTGTACGTCCATCGTGGCATTTTTAATCTCCTGTAAATATTTATTGTTTACGTAATCAGTAACTTTCTGATTAATTCGTCAATTAAAAATAAACAGTGAGTGGGATATGACGTCCCACCCGCTGCGTCGTTTGTCAACTAAGCCGCCTCTACCTTTACCGCGCAAACCTTATATTCCGGAATTTTAGCGATCGGGTCAAGCGCCGGGTTTGTAAGCAAGTTAACGGCTGCCTCCTTGAAATGGAAATTCATGAAAATGGTCCCCTCGGATACACGCGTCGTTACCTCCGATTTTGCCTGAACTTCTCCACGGCGGGAAGAAACCTTCACGAACTGGCCCGCGGAGACGCCCAGCTTTTCCGCGTCTTTCGGATTGATTTCCACAAGGCTTTCGGGACATCTTTCCATGATCCCCGGGGAGAGCCGCGACATGGTCGCCGTATGATAATGATACAGGACGCGCCCCGTGGTCATCACAAAGGGATATTCCGCGTCGGGAACTTCCGCGGGCGGTATGTATTCGATGGCGCTGAGCAGACCCAGACCCCGGCTGAAGCGGTCCTTATGCAGAAACTTTGTTCCCGGATGGGTTGAATTAGGGCAGGGCCACTGAATGCCCATCTTCTCAATCCTGTCGTAGGTAATCCCCGCGTAGCTCGGCGTCAATGAATTGATTTCCTTCATAATATCTTCCGACGTGGCATAGTCCATGGGATACCCCATCTTCGCGGACAATTCCGAGATGATTTTCCAGTCGGCCTTGGCCTGGCCGGGGGCCTCTACGGCCTTCCTGACCATTTGCACCCTTCTTTCCGTATTGGAGAAGGTTCCGTCCTTTTCGGCGAAGCAGGCGGCGGGCAGCACGACGTGCGCAAGCTGGGCCGTTTCGCTGAGCAGGATATCCTGCACGATCAGGAGATCCAGACGACGTAAGGCCTCTTTGGCGTGATTCAGATCAGGGTCGGACAGCATGGGGTTTTCACCCATGACATACAGGGCCTTGACCTTTCCCTCGTGCGCCGCATTCAGAGTTTCTACAATGGTGATGCCGGGTTTGGAAGGCAAAGTGACGCCCCAGGCCTTTTCGAACTTTGCCCGGGCTTCGTCGCTGCCGACGGGCTGATAGCCGGTGAAGACAACCGGCAGAGCTCCCATATCGCAGGCACCCTGGACGTTGTTCTGGCCTCTCAGGGGATTAACGCCTCCCCCTTCGATGCCCACATTTCCGCAGAGCATGGCCAGATTGGCAATGGATTTGACGTTGTCAACCCCTGTGGTGTGCTGGGTTATCCCCATGGTGTAGAGAATCGAGGCCGCTTCGGCTTCCGCGTACAGCCTCGCTGCCGTTACGATGTCATCCGCCGGCACACCGGTTATATTTGAAGCATACTCGGGGGTGTACTTTTCCACGACCTTTTTCATGGCCTCGAAACCCTCTGTGCGGGTTTCCACGTACTGCCTGTCGTAAAGGCCTTCAGAGATAATGACGTTCATCATGCCGTTTAAGAGGGCGACGTCAGTGCCGGGTTTCTGGCGGAGCCAGATCGTGGCGTATTTCACCAGATTGATTTCCCTCGGATCGGCGACGATGAGCTTCGCGCCTCTCTGACGAACGGCCCTTTTAATTTTCGCGCCGATGACGGGATGGTTCTCCGTCGTGTTGGTTCCGATGGCAAAAATGGCATCGGTAAATTCAATTTCCTCGATGGAATTGGTCATTGCACCACTTCCAAAGGTAGCGGCCAGACCGGCCACTGTGGAAGAGTGTCAGAGACGGGCGCAGTGGTCGACATTGTTCGTTCCGATCACCGCCCGCATGAATTTCTGGAATAGATAATTTTCCTCGTTGGTCGCCCGGGCGGAGGAAAAACCGACGATACTGTCAGGACCGTTTGCTTGCTTGATCGCCGACAGTTTTTCCGCAATGTAGGTGTATGCCTCGTCCCAGGAGGCTTCTTTCAATTCTCCGTTTTTTCGGATCAGGGGGGTCTTCAGGCGATCGGGGCTATGGACGAAATCCATACCGAACCTTCCCTTGACACAGAGACTCCCTTCGTTGGGAGGGCCGTAGTCGCGATTACCGGTAACCTTGACGATTTTCCCGTCGTGAATATTGAGATCCATCTGACAGCCCACGCCGCAGTAAGTGCAGGTGGTGCGGACTTTCCTGATTTCCCAAGGGCGGCCGGCGAAACGGGCCTGCCTGATCGTGATGGCGCCGACGGGGCAGACATCAGCGCATTCTCCGCAAAAATAGCATTCCGACTGGATATAATCCGTGTCAAAGGCGGGGCCGACCTTGGCATGGGAGCCGCGCATGGAGAAATCAAGGATCTCGTTGACCTGGATTTCATTGCAGGCGCGGATACAGCGGCCGCAAAGCACACACTTGTTGAGATCCCGCGCAATCATGGCATTGGTCTGTTCGAGTGCGTAACCCGGAGATTTAATATCAAAGCGGGGCTTTTCGATCTTCAGCCAGTAGATCAGATCCTGCAGTTCGCAGCTCCCGTTCTGCTCGCAAGTCAGGCAGTTATGGTCGCCCGATGCCCAGAGCAGCTCGACAATCAAGCGTTGCGCATCCCTGACGGTTTTTGTATCTGTTTTGACCTCCATGCCCAGGCTGATCGGCATGCAACAGGAAGCGACCAGGGACCTGGCGCCTTTGACTTCTACCATACAAACCCGGCAGGCCCCGACATTCGTTGTTTTCGAGTAATGGCAGAGGGTTGGAATAAAAATCCCGTTTCCTCTGGCGACCTCCAGAATCGTCTGCCCGGGATGGGCTTCTAATTCGCGCCCGTCAATCGTTAATGTTATCTTTTTATCCATCATAATCTCCTTTCCTTAAACTTCAGCGTCGCAACGCAGGCACCGCACAGCTTCTTTGATCGCGTCTTCCCGCGTGAATCCCAGTTCCACTTCCACGAAGCTCAGCTTGCTTGATCTGCCGTCCAGTTCCGGCATCCTGGTCTGCGGGGCTTCCGCCGATTCTTCGTCGATGATCAGGGGGATATCGATCTTCTCTTCGGGGGGCGCCTCATAGGCCGCTTCGCCGTTGTGCACACGGATGGCCGCATCGATGTCGATGGCCGCCTGATGGCCGGCGGCAATGGCGCCGATCACGGTATCGGGCCCGGTGACGGCGTCTCCGCCGGCGTAGAATCCGGCATGGGTGGTCCGGGATTTGCTGCCTGAAGCCAGGTCTAAACAATCCCATTTATTGACGCTGACGCCGCTCTGACTGGGCACGAAGGACAGATCAGGAACCTGTCCGATCGCGGCAATGACAGCATCGACGCTCAGGGTGAAATCGGAGCCTTCAATGGGAACGGGTCGCTTGCGGCCGCTCCGGTCGAAATCGCCCAGTTTCATGCGTTCACACATGATTCCGGTGACTTTTCCATTGGTTCCGACGACCTTTGTGGGTGCGACGAGATATTCGATCCTGATGCCTTCGTGCTCGGCCGCCTCGATTTCCTCAATGGCCGCCGGCATATCCTGACGCAGCCGCCGGTAAAGGATTGTCACCTCGGCGCCCAGACGGGCGGCGCAACGGGCGGCGTCGATGGCCGAGTTTCCGCCGCCGATGACAGCGATCCTGCCGCCCAGACTCTTCTCGCCTTTTAGCCAAGCTGCCTCGTTATTGTTGAAATCTCTCAGGAATTCCACGCCGCCATAGACGCCCGGCAGGTCCTCACCCTCGACGCCCATCTTCTGGCTCTTGTGAGCGCCCGGCGCGAGATATACATAGTTAAATTCCTCGCCGATCTTTTCAAAGGAGATGTCTCTACCGACGCGCGTGTTGCACTTGATCTCAACTCCCAAGGCTCGCACGTCGTCGATTTCGCCGTCCAGGATGTGCCGGGGGAGGCGGTAGGCCGGAATAGCCCAGCGGAGCATGCCGCCCGGCGAGGAGAGTTCTTCAAAAACCGTGACTTTGTAGCCGCGCTGAGCCAGATCGCGGGCTGCCGTGAGTCCGGCCGGACCGGCGCCGACAATGGCGATTTTCTCCTTCCGTGTTACCGGTACAGGTTCAATCTTCAGACGAGGCGCATTCTCGGTAATGAACCGTTTGAGAAATTTGATGGCAATAGGTTCGTCCATTTTGCCGCGGCGGCATTTGGATTGGCATTTATGGTCGCAAACCCGGCCGCAGACGGAGGGGAAGGGGTTGGTTTTCAACAGAACCTTGTAAGCGTCCTCGAAACGTTCCGCCCGGATCAGGGCGATATAGGCGGGAATATCCATTTCGATGGGGCAGGTGTGCTGGCAGGGCGATTTGAAGAGTGCCGTGCAGACTGCCGCCCGGCATTTGCCTTCCCTGATATGTTGTTCGTATTCGTCCCGGAAATAACGCAGCGTGCTGAGTACGGGATTCGGGGCCGTCTGACCCAGGCCGCACAGCGACGCATCCTTGATGATCGCCGCCATCTGTTCGAGCAATTCCAGATCGCTTTCCTTTCCGCGCCCCTGGGTGATGTTGGTCAGGATTTCGAGCATGCGTTTTGTGCCTTCCCGGCAGGGGGTGCACTTGCCGCATGATTCATCCTGGCAGAAATCCATGAAAAAGCGGGCCATATCCACTGCGCAGTTGTCCTCGTTCATGACGATCAGGCCACCGGAGCCCATGATGGCGCCAAGCTCAGCGACTTTTTCATAATCGACGGATGCATTGAGGTGCTGGATGGGAATGCAGCCTCCCGAAGGACCGCCAAGCTGGGCGGCCTTGAATTTCTTGCCTTTGGGAATGCCGCCGCCGATGTCAAAAACAATGGCGCCGAGCGTCGTGCCCATGGGGACTTCTACAAGGCCGACGTTATTGACGTCGCCGGTCAAAGCAAATACCTTGGTTCCTTTGCTCTTTTCCGTGCCGATGCTGGCATACCAGGCGGCGCCCTTGAGGATAATCTGTCCGATGTTGGCCAAGGTTTCCACGTTGTTCAGGACACTCGGTTTCTGCCAGAGCCCGGCAATGGCGGGGAAAGGCGGCCGGGGACGCGGCATGCCGCGTTTTCCTTCGATGGAGGTCATGAGAGCCGTTTCCTCGCCGCAGACAAAGGCGCCGGCGCCTTTGTAGATTTCGAGGTCAAAGTCGAATCCCGTTTCCAGAATATCTTTTCCCAGCAATCCTGCCGCTTTTGCCTGGGCGATGGCGATATTCAAACGATGAATGGCCAGAGGATATTCGGCGCGGCAGTAGATATAGCCATGCCGCGCGCCGATCGCCTTGGCGGCGATGACCATGCCCTCGAGGACGGCGTGCGGATCGGCTTCGAGGACGCTGCGGTCCATGAAGGCGCCCGGATCGCCTTCATCGGCGTTGCAAAGCACGTATTTGACGTCGCCGGGAGAGGATGCGGCAAATTTCCATTTCAAGCCCGTGGGGAAACCGGCGCCGCCTCGGCCCCGCAATCCCGAGTCGAGGATTTCCTTGACAATTCCGTCGGGGGTCATCTCGGTCAGGGCTTTGGCCATGCCGGCGTAACCGTCCCGGGCGATGTATTCCTCGATGACTTCGGGATCGATCATCCCCCGGTTTCTCAAAACGCGCAATTCCTGCAGGGCGAAGAAGGGGATCTCCTGCATGGTGGGAATGACGGCTTCCGTCGTGGGTTCACGATAGAGCAGGCGCTGCAGAACCCTTCCCTTTACCAGGTGCTCTTCCACGAGTTCCGGAATGTCCTCCGCCTTGATCGACATATAGATGACGCCTTCGGGATAGACCACCATAATGGGACCCATGGCGCAGAAACCGTTGCAGCCGGTTTCCACGAGTTTGATTTCTTCGGAAAGGCCTCTTTTCATCAACTCTGCGACCAGGGCTTTCTTGACATTCAGGCTGCCTGAAGCATGACAACCCGTTCCGCCACAGAGCAACAGGTGCGAACGAAACATTTTCATTGGGATTCAATCCTCCTTAACAGGTATTGTCAGCCGCCGACCAAAGCCCGCGACGCATTTCACGGCCCGCTATTTTGTGATTTCGGCGCCCCGGGCAAGGACGAA
>JAUSOK010000085.1 GCA_030656035.1 Syntrophales bacterium | reverse complement strand
GCATCGCGTTCCACGGACACGCAGAAGGCGCTGCTGTACAGGTGGGACCGGGACAGCCAGCGCCGGATCTCAAGCTCCTTGCCGACCGTGACGGTTTGTTTGGACCCCTCGATGCGCAGCCGGATGATTCTCCCCGAAGGGCCTCGGTCCACGGGAACAAGGCTTTGCAGGGAACCGAAATCGATGCCCGATTTCTCCGCAAGAATTGCTTCCAACTCTTCACGCCCGTAGCTGATGCGCCACCGGAAATAATCCGCTGTTTCCTGATCGAAGTCGGGAAGGACACGGCGCAGCAGCGCTGCATCGGCCGTGTTGCAATAGACGTCCGGCCGGGTGCGCACCCATGTTTGCGCCGCCGCTTCCGTACCGACGGGATCATGGGGGACATCCGCATCGGCAATCGAGGAAAGATACGCAATGGGCGTTTCCTCCCAGGTGTTTTCAAAATTGTCCGTCCTGCCGCCGCAGGCTTTGTGATAGCGGGCGTCGCAGATCTCATCCTCATGGACGAGAAAAACCCCACGCGTTGACCGGACCGCCTCCGCCGCCTGATCGGCAATGATTTTGGTGATGCCCTGATAGCGCTGACAGTGGTCATCGGCGCAGACGTCGAAGCGGGTATGGTCTTCCCGGCCATACCAGCGCATGATCTCACCGGCAGGTCCTGACGCCTCGCGACGCTCCGCTCTCTGTTCCGTTGTCTTCCCCCGTCGCATCAGCATGGCCATGAGCCAGCTGCGCGAGGCGACGGCGTGGGCTTTGAGCATTTCCAGCGGCGCCGCGGCGCTCATCTCCGAAGAAATGACACTGGTCAGATAGTCCTCCAGGCGCAGCCGGTTGATGGCCGTCAGGGTCCCTCCGGCAGCGTTCAGAAGCAGATCTCCTCGAAAGGTCTGCTGTTGTTTGCGTTCCCAGTGAAACCGGGCCCCGATGGTCACATCCATTAGAGAAAAGGTAGCGCCCTGCCCCGGCCTGAAACAGAGCTCCTGTTGCCGGTCGAAGCGCGGGCCCGCCTGATCGGTAAAAATCATCCCGTCCGCGCCCGCCTGAACCGCAAAGGGACCCGTAAATATACGGCCGTCGTCGAGCCGGAACGGCCCGTTGAAGCGACACTTCAGCTCCCGGACCCCCTCGATGACGCCGACCTTGATCTCCGGTTCCTGCGCGAATATGGGATCCGCGTTTGCCATCATCGTCCACCTGTCATCATCAAAGCCTTTAAATGTTTGAGCACGTTGAATGACCGCTTTAGCTGACCTCTTCTACACAATCATCGTCCATAAGTCAAAACCGGATTGATTTCATTCGCGCCATGACGGCGTCAATCGATATGCGTCCTTGACAAACCCGTAAGTCAATTTTCCCGCACTCCTGCATCATCCCCACCCGAACCCTACCATGTCGAAGGAGATGGAATTAAGGGAAGCGGGAGGGAATTCCGGACCTTTTTCCGACATCGTCATCCTTGACCGGATCGCGGAATTCCTGTAGGAAAGCTTTCGTGAGGGATGGCGCATGACAGGCATTATCTTGGCCGGCGGGGAAAATTCCCGCATGGGCGCGAACAAGGCCTTTGTCGTCATTGACGGCGAGCGGCTGATTGACAGGATCCTGAAAATTTTCAGGGACCTCTTCAAAGACGTGATTGTGGTCACAAACTCGCCTCTCGACTATCTTGATCTGGACGTAACCCTTGTAACCGACATCTACCCCGGGAAAAAGGCCCTGGGCGGCATCTATACGGGCCTCTTCTATGCAACCTGTCCGCATGCCTTTGTCGCCGCCTGCGACATGCCTTACCTGAACCCGCGTTTTATCGCCTGGATGATGGAACAGGCGCCTGCCTATGACCTGGTCGTCCCGGAGTCGCCGGACGGGCTCGAACCCCTGCATGCGATCTATGCCAAAAGCTGCCTTCCCCACATGCAGCGCCTGATCATCCAGGACAAACTGAAGGTCACTGGTTTTTATAAGGGCCTAAAATGCCTGACCATTCCGGCAGCAATTCAGCAAACCTTCGATCCCGAAAACCGGATGTTCGTCAATGTGAATACCCGGGAAGACCTGGAACGCCTGACGGCCCGGGAAGCTTAAAAAAACTCAAAATTTATTAGACACGCCGGATCAAATATGCTAAGGACTCGCGCATTATGACTATTAAGGAGGGTTTTTTAAAAATGGCATGTGAAAATACGTTAAGGGGGGTATCCTAATGAGTGACGAAAAATTATTTGGAATGCCTGCGGAATCGGGGCGATGGGTGTTTATTGCACTTGGCTTTATCATCAACATCTGCCTGGGAAGCGTTTATGCCTACAGCGTGTTTGCAAAACCCGTGCGGGCATTGATGAATATCAGCGCCACCGAGGTGGGGCTGCCCTTCATGGTCTTTCTGGCGGCCTTCGCCATCCTGGTATTCATCGGCGGTCAGTTGATGGCCAAGCTGGGACCGAGGAATCTCGGCATCCTGGGCGGTGTGATTCTGGGCGCTGGCTGGATGCTGGCGAGCCAGTCAACGAGCATCACGATGCTGGCGATCAGCTACGGCATTATCGGCGGCGGCGGCGTCGGTCTGGCCTACGGCGTTCCCCTTGCCGTGTCGGGCCGGTGGTTCCCCGATAAACGGGGCCTCGCCCTGGGGCTCACGCTGGCCGGTTTCGGCGGATCAGCCTTTGTCTCCGCCAATGTGGCCTCGGCGCTCATCAAGTCCGTCGGTCCCATGCAGACCTTCCTGTATCTGGGCCTGACCTTTTTGATCGTCGTCTGCGTGTGCTTTATTCCGTACCGTTTCCCCAAAGACGGCTGGAAACCGGCCGGCTGGACGCCGCCGGTGGCCGCTGGAACCGGAGTGGTCGATCTTGACATCGGCGGCATGACGAAAACGCCCGCCTTCTACGGCCTCTTTTTGTGCTACATCATCGGTTGCCTCGCCGGGCTCATGGCCATCGGCATCTCGAGCCCCGTCGCCCAGGAAATCATCAAAATCGCGCCGGGCACAGCGGCGACGCTCGTCGGTATTTTTGCCATCTTCAACGGCGCCGGCCGGCCCATTTTCGGCGTCATCACGGACAAGCTGTCGCCCCGGGGCGCAGCCATCATCTCGTTCATCATCATCCTGCTGAGTTCGCTCGGGATGCTGACCGCCGGCGAGGGCAACGTGATCCTCTATGTGATCTGCTTCATCGGCTTCTGGCTCTGTCTGGGAGGCTGGCTTGCCATTGCCCCGACGTCAACGAACACGTTCTTCGGCGTCAAGAACTACGCGAAAAACTACGGTCTGGTCTTCATCGCCTACGGTGTCGGTGCGATTTTGGGCGGCATCATCTCGGGCCAGGCGAAAGACGCCTTCGGCTCCTATCAGGTCGCCTTCTACCCCACGGCTGGCCTTGCCATTGTCGGCATGATAATCGCTTTCATCATGATGAAACCGCCGAAGAGGTCATAAGCCACTTAACACTACAAACAAAAAGGGGGATTTCCTTTGAGGAAGTTCCCCTTTTTTTGCATCAAGCGGCGTAGCTCGTATCTCGTGCACCTCACGCCTCACGCTGCACGCAAAACGCTTCCTGGCGAAAAAGGCTTTTGAGGCACGGGCGGCGCCAATTTTTCGGCGCGTCTCTATTTTACGAAGCCGTCCTATTTGTTTCGCAGGTAGATGATCCGCAGCCCTTCGAGGGTCAGCATGTCGTCAACCACCTTGATGCTCTTCGTCTCCGGCGCCACAATCCTGGCCAACCCGCCCGTCCCGATCACCAGGGGATCTGATTTAACCTCCGCCCGGATCCGTTCGCAGATGCCGTCCACGAGGCCTGCGTATCCGTACATGATCCCGGCCTGCATGCTGCTGACCGTATCCTTGCCCACGATGGCTTTCGGCTTGCTGAGTTCCACGCGGGGCAGCTTGGCCGCCCGCTCAAAGAGGGCCTCGCACGAAATCATGATCCCCGGCGCGATGCATCCCCCCATATACTCGCCTTTTTTCGAAATGTAATCGAAGGTCGTGGCCGTCCCGAAATCGACGATGATCAGATCCTGCCGGTACTTTTCATAGCCGGCGACGGCATTGACGATCCGGTCCGCCCCCACTTCCTTGGGGTTGTCATAGAAAATGGGCATTCCGGTCTTGACGCCCGGACCCACGATCAACGGTTTGACGTCGAAATATTTCTGGCAGAGCGGCTCCAGAATATTGAGCATGGGAGGAACGACGCAGGAAATGATGATGTCTTTTATTTTCCGCGAAGGGATCCGGCTGTTTTTATAGAGATTGTAGATGAGCATCCCGTATTCGTCAATGGTCTGGTCCACAACGGTCCGGATCCGCCAGTCGTGAATCAGGTGTTCCCCGTCATAAAGCCCCAGAACGGTATTGGTATTCCCCACATCGATGACCAAAAGCATGATTTCACCTCCCCAAAAGATGAACGTCCCCGGCGATCACCCTGTGGCCGGCGCCGTCTTCACCCTGCATCCGAATCGTGCCGTCGTCGTCGATTCCGGTGACGATCCCGGTTTGAAATTCGTCCTTGTACACGACCTTGATCCGCTTGCCCAGAATATCGGCATACCCCAGCCAAGTCTCACGCAGACCGGGGAATCCCGTGCGCAGAAACACCCTATACCATTTTTCGATCAAGTCAAAGAGTGTTGAAATCATTTCGAGACGGTCATAGACTTTCCCTGTCTCTATTTTGAGCGACGTGGCGGCGGCGCGGAGCGTTGGATCGAAATCTTCCGGGTTTATGTTGATGTTGAGCCCCATGCCCAGGATGATGAAGTCAACGCGGCCCGCGGAAGCCTTCATCTCCGTCAGGATGCCGCAGGCCTTCCTGCCCTTGAGCAGCACATCGTTGGGCCATTTGACGGACACGCTCCCGGTGCAGCAGCCCGAAAAAAGCTCTGCCACTGCCACCCCGGCCATCAGCGTGATCTGGGGCGCCGTCGCCGGCTCGATGCGCGGCCTCAGGATCATCGATGTGTAAAGATTGATTCCGGGCGGGGATTGCCAGACGCGGTCCAGACGCCCCTTGCCCTTCGTCTGGGCGTCGGCCACCACAACCTCACCCTCGCGGGCGCCTGCAAGGGCCAGTTGATAGGCAATCGTATTGGTTGAACCCACCGCCTCGAAATAATGAACCTCCGCAATGAATGGATTGCGTTTGAGACGAACGGAAAGTGTTTCCTGGGTAAAATCAATCAGGTCAGCCATAATAAGGGATGAGGCGTCTGCGTTCCTTACGCCCGGACGCTGACGAGCAGGGATATGTCCGCCGCGCTGACGGAATGAGTCAAGGCGCCCACGGAGATTAAATCGACGCCCGTTTCGGCGATCTGCCTGACATTGGCCAGCGTGACATTGCCGGACGCCTCGACGGGAACCCTGCCGCCGATCAGCCGGACCGCCTCGCTCATGGCTTCAGGCATCATATTGTCGAGCATGATTACGTCCGCTCCGGCCGCGAGCGCCTCCCGGACTTCGCCGAGATTCCTGACTTCCACCTCGATCTTCAGCGTGTGGGCAATTTTCTGTCGCGCTCTTTGTATGGCCGGCGTGATGCCGCCCGCCGCCGTGATGTGGTTGTCCTTGATCAGGACGCCGTCATAGAGGGCAAAGCGGTGGTTCAGGCCGCCGCCGATTCTGACGGCGTATTTATCGAGGACGCGCAGCCCCGGCGCCGTCTTGCGCGTATCGAGGATCCGGGCGCTCGTTCCCGCCACCGCCTGCACATACCGCCGCGTCGTTGTGGCGATGCCGCTCATGCGCTGCAGGAAATTCAGGGCCGTCCGCTCGGCGGTCAGGATGCTCGCGAGCCTGCCGGACAGCTCGGCGAGAATCTCGCCGTGTTTGATTTCCCGGCCATCATCGAGGCATCCGGTAAATCGGACATCCGGGTCCAGGAAAAGAAATGTCTCCCTGAACACACCCATTCCGGCAAGGACCATGTCCGCCTTGGCCGCCGCCTGCGCCGTCCCGGTCTCTTGCCCGGTGAGCACGGCTGCCGTCGTCGCATCGCCGGCGCCGATGTCTTCTTCGAGCGCGGAGCGGATCAGCCGGTGTAGAGCAGGCTCGGGAATCAAAGCGCCTCCAGCTTTTTGACGGCAGCCTCCAGGACATTGTGTTTTTCACGCAGATCCCGATATTTCTGCTCTTCCTTCCGGATCACCGCCTCTGCCGCCTTGTCCATAAAATCGCTATTGGCCAGCTTTCGGGAGACCGCGCTCAGATCTTTGGCGACCCGGTTCCATTCTTTCTCCAGCCTGGCCTTCTCGGCGGCGACATCGATCATGCCCTCCATCAGGACAAAGACCCGCGCCGCGCCGACCACGCCGACGGCCGCCCCTTTGGGTTCCGCCAGATTCACGCCCACCGTCAGCGTTTCCAGATTGCCCAGGTTGGCAATGTAATCCCGACCTTCATTCAGAATGCCCTCCAGGGCCTCATCGGGCGCAGAAATGACGACCCTGAGCTTTTTCGACGGGGCGATATTCATTTCGCCGCGGATGTTGCGGATGCGCGTGATGCAATCCATAATCAGGCCCATGCGGCGTTCGGCATCTTCGTCTGCGAGACTCTCGTCCGGTTCCGGATAGGAACTGACCATAACAGAGGCGCCGTCCGCCACGGCGGTCTGCCAGATTTCCTCGGTCAGGAAAGGCATGAAGGGGTGCAGCAGTTTGAGGATCGTTCTGAGCGCCTGCGACAGCGTCTGCTGCGTCGCCCGCCGCCGCGTGGATTGATCCCGGCTGTAGAGGACCGGCTTGATGAGCTCCAGATACCAGTCGCAGAATTCATGCCAGACAAACTGGTAGAGGCTTCCGGTCGCCTCATTGAACTTGTATTCATCGAGGCCCCGGATAACCTCGCCGACGGTCCGGTTAAGCCGCGCCAGGATCCAGCGATCGGGAAGCGACAGCGCCGCCCTGTCCGGCCCCGCCTGATCATCGTCGGGATAATCCTCCAGATTCATGAGGGAAAATTTCGCGGCGTTCCAAATCTTGTTGACAAAATACTTGTAGCCTTCGATGCGCTCCTCCGACATACGTACATCGCGCCCCTGCGCCGTGAAGGCCGCCAGCGTGAAGCGGAAGGGATCGGCGCCGTATTTGTCGATCATTTGCAGGGGATCGATGATATTGCCCTTGGACTTGCTCATCTTGTCGCCCTGCTCATCGCGCACGAGGGCATGCAGATAGACATCCTTAAACGGCACGTCCTTCATGACGTAAAGGCCCATCATCATCATGCGGGCGACCCAGAAAAAGAGGATGTCGAAGCCCGTAACGAGCAGCGATGTTGGATAGAAGGTCTTGAGGGCCGCCGTCTGATCCGGCCAGCCCAGCGTCGAAAAGGGCCACAGGGCAGAGCTGAACCACGTATCGAGAACGTCTTCATCCTGTCGCAGGGCTGTGTTCTGACAGCCGGGGCAGCGATCGGGATCGTCGGACGAAACGATGACCTGTCCGCAGCCGTCGCAGTACCAGACGGGAATGCGGTGCCCCCACCAGATCTGCCGGGAAATGCACCAGTCGCGGATATTGCTCATCCATTCAAAATACGTCGCCTCCCACATGGAGGGGATGATGCGCGTCTTGCCCTTGATCACGGCGGCGGTGGCCGCTTTCGCCAGCGGCTGGATTTTCACGAACCACTGCTTGGAAACAAAGGGTTCCACGTCCGTCTTGCAGCGATAGCACTGGCCGATGTTGCGCGTATAGGGTTCCACACCGGCGAGATAGCCCTGTTTTTCGAGATCCTTGACGACATTTTCCCGGCACACGTAGCGGTCCTGCCCCTGGTAGCGGCCGCCGTTTTCATTGATAACGGCGCTGCCGTCCATGATCTTGATGATTTCGAGATTATGCCGCCCGGCAATGGCAAAGTCGTTGGGGTCGGACGCCGGCGTGATTTTCACGGCGCCGGAACCGAAGTCCATGGTTACGTAATCATCTGCAATTACAGGAATTATTCTGTTGACAAGGGGCAGGATCACCTCTTTGCCCACCTTGTCGGCATAGCGGGGATCGTTCGGGCTCACGGCGACGGCCGTATCTCCGAGCATCGTTTCGGGCCGCGTGGTGGCGACAACGATATCGCCGCTGCCGTCCGTATAGGGATAGCGGATGCTCCAGAGAAAGCCCGGTTCTTCCGCGTACTCGACCTCGAGGTCCGAGATCGCCGTATGGCAACGCGGACACCAGTTGACGATATAGTCCCCCTGATAGATCAGGCCGTCATGGTAGAGCCGCACGAAAACTTCGCGGACGGCGCGGGAAAGGCCCTCATCCATCGTGAAGCGCTCCCGCGACCAGTCGCAGGAACAGCCCAGCCGCTTGAGCTGGTTGATGATGACGCCGCCGTATTTTTCCTTCCAGAGCCAGACGCGTTCGATGAACTTCTCGCGGCCGAGGTCGTGCCGCGTCAGGCCCTCTCTGGCAAGCTCCTGCTCCACGACGTTCTGTGTGGCGATGCCGGCGTGATCCGTCCCCGGCATCCAGAGGGCGTTGTATCCCTGCATGCGCTTGAACCGCGTCATGATGTCCTGCAGGACATTGTTCAGGGCGTGCCCCATATGGAGCATGCCCGTCACATTGGGGGGCGGGATGACGATGGAAAACTGCGGCTTGTCGCCGGCATCCTGCGCCCTGAAGAAATCCTGATCCAGCCAGTACTGGTACCACCTTGCTTCGGCCGCATGCGGCTCATAGACTTTGCTCAAAGACCCCTTGTTCATTGATTCTCTCCGTGATCAACGCGTCTAAAATTTCAATTCTTCCCTGATTTTTCTGATGATCAAAAGCGCGTCGGCGCCCCCCACAGGCCCCATGGGAACGAACTCGCCGGTGGTGATGTTTTTTGCCCCCATGATCTGCCGCGTGGTCACGACCATGACGGCATTGAAATAGGGCAGATCGGAGCGCAGATCCGGAAAGGGCGAAGTGCTGCCGATGAACCTCGTGGCCAGGGCGTTATCCCCGGATACCTTGATGAGGATGTCTTCGATCATCATGGCGTAGGCCGCCCGTTCAACGAGATCGTTGGGGCGGAAAAGACCATCGTGATACGCTTCCAGTCCGCGCACGCCGATTTCGATAATCCCCTCGATATCCGACTTCAGGGGATGATTGATAATATCGGCCGGAGGCGCTGCGGCTTTCGGCTTTATCGCCGCTTTCTCCGGGTTCTTGAAGCTCGTATCGAAGGTCTTCGGGGTCCGCTTCCGATAAAGGGTGTCTATCTTCATCTCTTCCATAAACAGGGCCGCGGCGTCCGCCCGCGTGATTTTTTCCACAAAGGCGATCTGCCTGCCCGTGACGGACCCCGGCATGGCCCGCTGGATCTTCTGCATGAGGTTCCACTCACGATCGGCTTCATTGATATAATCCTTTTTGAATTCCAGGACCTTGCTGAACATCTGAGAAGCCTGCACCACGTCCAGCGCCGTTTTATAGCACAATCCCATGTAGTAATAGGCGGCGGCGGAAGCCGGATCGATCAGGATGGCCTTTTCAAACTCGCCGCGCGACAGATCGAGCCAGTCCTTATTCTCCCTTTTACAGACCACCCCTACCTGCATGCAGGAGGCGCGGCTCAGAGTGTTGACCCGGATATAGCCGATGTGAATAAACAATTTTTCCTCATCCGATTTCGCATTTTCAAATGCTCTGTCCAGTGCTGCAAATCCGCCTTTGTAATCGGCCTGATAGGCCTTGGCCAGGCCGACGCCGGCATGCGCCCCGGCATACTTGGGATCAAGTTCAATGGCCAGCTCAAATTCCCGCTGGGCATCGCCGAATTTCTCCTGATTCAGCAACTTCATACCCGTAGCAAAGTGATGATCCGGCGTATCCAGTTGACTCGTGGGAACCCGCACTTTCTGCGCGCAGGAAATCATAAGCACGCAGGCAAAAAACATTATCAAAACCCATAATTTTTTATACCGCGACGATTCAATCATGGCATTCTCCTTTCCCCTGAAGCATCGATATAACAAACCCTCTAATCCTCTCAAACTTGCTCTCGCTATTTCATAAACGGGCGTAAACTATCTTTATAGCCCCTTCAAGTCAAGTTATTTTGATGACTCAAGAAAACCTGACCCGGCCTGCCTATTCATACCGCCCTGATTACCGCGATCGGGCCTTTCCGACAAAAAAGACGACACCGTCTTCACGATCGCGTCCCGGTCATCGGGCTTGAACCAGATCATTTCCCGATCCGACCCGAACCAGGTCATTTGCCTTTTTGCATAGCGCCGGGTATCGCGTTTGATGATTTGAACCGTGGTGGAAAGGTCCTGAAGCCCGTGGAGATAGCGGACAACATGCCTGTAACCCAGCGATTGCATGGACTTCAACGTTTCCGTGTAGCCCATCTCCAACAGGCGACGGACTTCCTCGACAAAGCCTCCCGCCATCATCTGTTCGGCCCTCTGCCCGATTCTGTCGAACAGGGACTGCCGCTCCAGCATGAACCCGATCTTCAGATAGTCGTACCGCCGCCCGCCGAAATGGTGCTGACGATGCTGTTCCACAATCGATTTTCCGCTGATTTCGAGGACTTCCAGCGCCCGCATGATGCGCACCGCATCGCGGGGATGGATCCGGCGAGCCGCCTGTTCATCCTTCTTTTTCAGTTCTTCATACAGGCAGGCAGGACCATGCGCCGATAGCGCCTCCCGGTAGGACGTCCTGAGGGTCTCGTCGGCCTGTGGCCCGTCGAACAGCCCGCCCAGCAGGGCTCTGATATACAGCCCTGTGCCGCCCACGACAAAGATGGGTTTGCGCTCAGCGTGCAGCGCCTCGATGACGGGTTGCGCGTGTTTGATGAACAGCGCGGCGTTGAAGGGCTCGTCGGGATCGGCCACGTCCAGTAAATGGTGTTTGACCAGCGAGCGCTGCTGAGCCGTGGGCTTGGCCGTGCCGATATCCATCAGGCGATACACCTGCATGGCATCGGCGCTGATGATCTCCCCCCCGGCAGCCGAGGCCAGTTGCAGGGCCAGTTCGGTCTTTCCGACAGCGGTCGGCCCGGCAAGGACAATCAGGCGGGGTTTCGAATCGGCGACGGTCATGATCGTTTGAATCGTTTTTCCAACTCTCCCAGGCCCAAAACGAAATAAACAGGCCTGCCGTGGGGACATGTCGCCGCGAAGGGGGTCTCATCCAGATCGCGGCACAACGCCGCCGCTTCCGGCGGCGACATGGACTGATTCGCCTTGACGGCCGCCTTGCAGGCCAAAAGACTGAAGATTTTATCCTGTCGGTTCTCAAACCCCGACAACCGGTCGCTGCCGGAGAGCGACTCCAGAAGGTCCAGGATCATGGCGCGGGCATCCAGATCGGAACAGATCACGGGAACGGACCTTATCACCACCGAGTTGCCGCCAAAAGACTCTGCTTCGATCCCCACCTCCTCCAGAATCGGAAATAATTCTTCAAATAAAACAATATCCTTCGGTGAAAGGGTCAGAACTTCCGGAATCAGCAGCCGCTGGGCGATGCCCTGGCATCCGCGGTTCTTTCTGAGTTTCTCGAAAAGAACCCGCTCATGGGCGGCATGCTGATCAAGCACGACGATCCCTTCCGGTGCGGAAAAAACGAGATATGTGCACGCTATCTGGCCCAGATACGCCAGATTGCCGAATTTAAACGTATCCGCCGGCTCGCAGGCCATCTCCGCGAAAATTTCACCGGCGCCGCGATGCAGGGGCGCAGAAGACAATTCCCGGCGCCCCTGCCGGACCGCTTCCGGAAAGGAGAGCTTTCCCCTTGACGAGGAAAGCCGATAGCGCTTCAGCGCGTCTTCAACCCTGTCGCGATAATCCGTGGCCCGCCGTGGGTCTGCGGCCTCCCGATAACGGCCGGATTCAGGCGCAGGCGAGAGCTGCGCCAGGGCCTGCGTCAGCGTTTCGACAATCATGCCGTAGATTTCCCGCGGATGGCGGAAGCGGACTTCCAGCTTGGCCGGATGGACATTGACGTCCACATCCTGCGGCGACAGATCGAGCAACAGGACCGCCGCCGGGTATCTGCGGGGCTCGATCAGGTTCCGGTAAGCCGTCATGACGGCATGATTCAAAAGATAATCCCGGATATAGCGCCCATTGACGAAGCTGTAGAGGTGCTTTGCATGGGAGCGCGTGAACGGCGGTCTGGAGATGAATCCCTGCAGCCGCGTGTCGTCCCTCGCGGCCTGAACGGACAGAAGCTGATCCATCACATCCATGCCCAGGATCAGGGCCATGCGTTCGGAAAGGTCGTCCGTAGCGGGTATTTTCAATACCTCCCGGCCGTTGGCCATGACCTGGATTCTCACGTGCGGATGCGCCAGGGCCGTCCGTGTTACGACATCGATGCAATATCCCTGTTCCGTGGCATCCGTCTTGAGAAATTTTTTCCGGACCGGAACCGGGTCAAAAATCCCTGTCACCGTTATCGTCGTGCCCTCCGGACAACCCGCATCCATGATCTCCCCGATGCGTCCGGCGGTCACCACCATGCTCATGCCGGAAAGCGCCCCTCTCGGTCTCGTCGTCATCTCCACACGGGCAATGGCGGCGATGCTGGGAAGGGCCTCGCCGCGGAAACCGAAGGTCCTGACCTTGTAGATATCGTCAAATTCATAGATTTTGCTCGTGGCATAACGCTCGAAAGCCTTCGGCGCATCGGCAGGTGCGAATCCCTCTCCGTTGTCGGTGATGCGGATCATGCCGCAGCCGCCTTTCAAAAGCTCGATCCGCACGTCCGTCGCCCCGGCGTCCAGGGCGTTTTCCAGCAGCTCCTTGACAATGGACGCCGGCCGCTCAATGACCTCCCCCGCCGCGATCTTATGGGTCAACGCTTCAGGAAGTATGACGATTTTTCCGGACAATATCTGATGAACTCGCAAGGTTGTGTAGATAAAAGACCGCAGCAAACGGTTGTGCGATCACTGCGGTCTTAAAAATTGACGGCTTCGTAAAAAGTCCGGATCAATCCAGGACGATCATGACCCGGCATTCTTTCATGAAGCTCAGGTTTTCCGCTGCGGACCGGATCTGCCTGGCATCATCGTTGCTGATTTTGATATCGGCCTTGCCGGCCCCTTCGGCGCCGACGCCCTTCACGGTCAGGGGATTGTTGGTGACCCGCTGGTTGCCCTGGGCCGCTGTCAGATCCCGGGCATACCCGCTGATCCCCTGGGAAACGGCAAATGTTTTGTCAACGACCATGGACCCATAAACCTCGGCGCCGGTTTCGTCCACAATCTTCGGCGACATGGCCGGCCGGACTCCAAGGCCACGTGCATCCACAACCATTCCCGTATAAGCCGGCGCGGCTGCCGGCGCCGGTTCTGGCTTAACCGGCGGTGGCTCAGGTTTAACCGGCGCAGGCGGAGGCGACTCGCGTTTTTGCTCTTCCTGAATCGCTTTGGGGATGATGGTTTGCGTAAACTTGCCGCTCAGCGACATCCTCAAGGTGACCTCGCAGGTCCCATCGGAGAGATAGTCCTTGCTGACAACCTGAGCCCCTTGCACAAGTCCCGAGACAGCGGCGTTGATGACGTCGCTTTCGGTGACAAAATCCCTTACGGTCGTCTGCGAGTCGACCTGGATTCCTTTGGTCGCTTCGAGCAGATTTCGGTAACCATCGACCGTCGCGGCTCTCAGGCACATGGGACGCGCATTGCTCCCCTTGACCCTGGCTGGATCCACGGCCCCTATTCCGACCGCCTCGACATATCCATCTTCATAATTGATGATCGCCCTGTCGCCGGCCTGTTCGGCCACCTTCGACTCGATGACCTTGGACCATTCTTTCTGGCCGATCTGGCCGTCTCCTCCCTGGGCCAGGCAAACCGAGACGCCGGCAAAGAGGAAGCACATCATTGCCATCATCCCGATGATAACCGCACCTTTCGACTTCATACAATCCTCCTTCTATGGTTTAGATAGCATATTGTGTATCGGTTTCAAATCCGCCGCATCTACCGCGCGGCGCCTTTTCATACGCATTGGAATAACAAAATACCCATAAGCTTTCAATGAAAAAGTGGCCGCCCACCCGGCAGCGTGCAACCCCCTACTTTCTTTCCCGGAAAGCCTTTCCTTCCGGCGCATCAAGCCAGGGCTTGATGTTGATATTCCTGTCCAGATCGCCGAAAATATAACTCGTATCCGGCGGCGCGCTGCCCCACCAGTTGTTCCGGGCATCGATATAGATGGTTGAACGCGTCTGAATGGCCACTTCATTCTCAACGAAGTTATTATGGTGGATGGACGGATTCGACATCCCCACGCAGGTAATCGCCCCCTCTCCCCTGTTCCCGGAAAAGGTGTTGTACAGGAGCTTCGGGGTCGAACTGTTGCGGGCATAAACGCCGCTTTGCGCGTTTTGAGCAACATGACAGAAGGAGATCTCCGGCGCCCCGAACCAGATGTCAAAGGCCACGGACGCGTATTTGACTATGCAATAGGCAAAGGCGCTGTTGACCTTCGTCTCCTTCACGAATTTCACGGCGCTGACATAAAAACCGGGCACGGGGGACGCAGCTGAAGCAGTGAACACAATGGGATCGTCCCGGGTCCCCTTGGCCATGACGCCGCCGTCTTGGGCAATCACGGCGGTGTTCTGATCAAACTGAATGGCGACCCCCGGTTCGATGTAGAGCGTGGCGCCGCCATCGATTACGACATCCCGGGTCACCCGATAGGGGCTGTTGGCCAGAATCAGGAAGGCATCCCCTTTCAGTGTCCCGCCCAGGACCGGCGCAAGGATCGGCAGTTCGACGGACTTCCCCTCCGGATAGGGGGCATTGAGCACCGACTTGATATTGATCTTTCCTCTGATTCTCGAAAGAATATCGAGTCCCTGCACGCTGCCCCACCAGTTGTCCAGGGCATTGACGGCTTCTCCTGTCATCTCGCCCGCCATGTCAAAGGGTTTATTATCGACCAGGTTATTGCCGGCAATGACCGCCTGGATGTTTGTCGCCGTGATCCCCGAGCCGCGGTTCTGCCGGATTTGATTGTTGCGGATCACCGGTGATGCGCTCTTAATCCGGATGCCTTCCCGGTCATTATCCTGAATGATATTTTCGGTAAGAACCGGCTGGGCTCCTGCCTCGATCAGAATGGCCGCCTCCGTGTTCTTTTGGATCGTATTTTTCACCACTTCGGGCTTCGAGAAGGTCCCCTGAATCCGGATCGCCGTTCCATTGGCTGTCAGCTCACAGGAATTGATGCGCGGCGAGGCCGCCCGGCAGGTAACGGCAGTTGAGGCATTGCTGATCCGGCAATAGCGCAGGACGTTTTCCTTTTCCTTCACATTGTTAAAGACAATCCCTTCCCAGGGTTTGCCCGCTTCCAGCGTCTCGAACCGGATAATGTGCCCATCATCCCCCTGGGCGCTGAGACGGCCTTCAATAACCAGCCCTCCGCCGCGGGAGCGGATCTCCGTACCCGGTTCGATGGTCAACAAGGCCTTATCCCGGACGACGACCGTACGATCAATAATATAGGGGCTGGCGCCGGCATACCATGTCGTATCGGTTTCGATGACTCCGGAAACCGGGGTCGGACCCGGCGCAACGGGCATCCCCATCACGGTGTCCGATTTTTCGCTTTCATTGCCGGCCCGGTCCACGGCGGATACCTGATAATAATACTTCTGGTTATTGACGAGCTTTTCGTCGCGGAGCTCGCTGAACTCCATCCCGGCGATCTCCTCGAAGCCGCTCAGCGGCGTCGCGCTGCGATAGACCCGGTAGCCGGCCAGATCCGGCGCCGGTGATTTTTCCCAATTGAGCAGCACCAGGTTGTTTCTTCCCACCGTGTTGACTTTCTTCAGTTTATCCGGTGAAATCGTATCGAGGGTGACGCTCCCGACGGCGTCCACCCATTCTGCGGTATTGCCGGCGTCATCCCGCAGAAAGCCGGTAATGACGGCGTTACTCACGTTGTCGCCGGGGATGACCTTGTAAACACCCAGATAGACGCCGGGTTCCCCTTCCTGCTCCAGCATGTCGATGTTCTTTTTAAACTCGCCTATATGAAAATAGGCCTGCATTTTTGGCGTTCCCTGAATCACCACGCGGATCTCGTCGCCCGACTTTTTCGGCAGATTCTTCGTATCCTGAACGAGCAGCGTGATCACAGGCGGCCGCAGGGCATCGGCGATAGTCGGTGCGGGAATCGTCTTGACCATTTCCCGGAACAGGTCGTCGCAGGCGCGCAGCAACTGGATATCCCGGACATTCATTGCAGTCGCGATCACGGTGGCCACCAGCCCGAACGGTGTTGTGGAAATTCCGCCTTCATGAATGTATGTGACGTGCTTCCCGCGCCAGAGCATTTTCCCCGTTTTCGTATCCATCATCTTGATTTCCGCCCCGACGGACACATTGGAATAGATGACGGCAAACAGCTTATCAAAATCGGAAATGGTCCCGTAAATGACGGCATCGACGTTGAGGATCTTGCCCAGATCCTGCGGAGGGGTCTTGCCGATGACCGCCGGATCCTCTAACCCGGCCTTGCGCAGCAGATTGTCCACGCGGTGGAGTTCCATATCCTTGAAGGGCAGGGAACTGAAGTGATTATAAAATCCCCTGCGGACGGCCTCGGAGCCATTCTGGCTTTTTGCCTGATTGACAAAGGGTAGAACGGCAATCGTGCGCGGCTTATGATCCGCCATGTAGGGATCCACCTCGTAGGCGCCTTCAAACAGAGACCTGATCTGCGGTAAAATGAGAGTATCCTTGGTCGCAACCACACAGCCCTGCAGGATCAGCAAGACCGGGAAAAAAAGGATCATTAACATAGAGCCGATAAGTTTCAGCGGGTTATTCATGACGAGGCCTCCATGTATGTGTTAATCGTTCGTCCGATGCTTCGTGATAAAGGCAGAGGGAATCCTCCGTATCGCCCGGCGTTTCAAGAACATCCCATTGGCCGAAACCCAAGGGCTGACGCGTCGCGGTTGCGCCCTTGAGATATTGAATTTTATCCGCAGGATAGGGCAGGCTTACGAAATTGCGCAGACCGGGCAGCGAACGCCTGCCAGGCTTTCAAAATGGAAATGCCCCCACCTGCTGATATGACGGGCGCTGCGCTACGCCGCGGGACACAGTCCCGTGATCCGGTTTTTCAGCCTGGCGCTCAATTCCCGGTCACGATGATCTCCAGACTATAGTCGCTTTCCAGACCATCCCGATCAACCGCCGTGACCATGTATGTTTTTTTCTTTCCCTTGTCCAGAGTCGTTTTGAATGTCACAGAAGGGGCCGTGACACGATCCAGGCCCGGAACGACCTCCGTTTGCCAGAATGATTTCTCGTAGATCTTGTAATAGGCTAAATCCGCCTCGCCCGCCGGTTTCCAGGTCAATTCGACGGTCCCATTCCGGTAGTCGCCGGTCAGTCCTTCGGGATTTTTCGGTCTGGGTTTTGTCAAAACACGGATTTCTTCGGAAAAGTCGCTCAATATGCCATCTTGATCTTCCGCCTGGATTTTATAACCATAGGAAATCCCGTCTTTCAAATCTTTATCCTGATACCGGGTATCGCCGCCCTGAACTTTCGCGACGGCGGAAAACCGGCCGGTCGTCCCTTCCTGGCGGTAAATATGATAGGCGACGATATCCTTTTCCGGGTTGGCCTGCCACGACAGCGGGACGGATTTGATCTTGAGCGGTTCTCCCTGCAAGCCTGCCGGTTTGACCGGTCTGGGCTTGGTCACGGCCGAAACGGCCGCCAGAGGAGCGGTCTGCTGCTCGGTATCGTCATAAGCCGTCACACGGTAGTAATAACGGACATCATCTCCCAGCCCGTCCCGATCCGTATATTGGACCTTCGGTTCAGGCCCCCTGCCTGTTTCAATCTGCTTGATCCGGATATAATTTCCGTCTTCCTGCGTATGGCGAAAGATGTTATAACCTTTCAAATAAGGAGAGTCGATCGCATTCCAGGCAAGCCGGATCTCCCGGACCAGGCCTCTCTGGGCGGACAGACCGACGACGACGGGGATCGCCACGCCCTTGACGATGCTGGAAAAACCACTTTCCATTTTCTTTTCATTGTAACCCGCCAGCCGATAATACACCTCCTGGCCGTCTTCAAGATTCTTGTCCACATAGGTCACCCGCAGGATTTTGTCCAGCGGGGCGCCGTTGGAGACGCCCAGATCCGCTCCCTTCAGATCAGCCACCTCCCTGAAGGGCCCCTGCTCCTGCTTGGCCCGGAATAATTTGTAACCCATGAGCATCAAGGGATCTTCGCCGGCGATGGGATTGGGCGACCAGGTCAACTGCACGCTTCTGACCCGCGCTTCCGTCCTCAGAATCACCGGCGCATTCGGCGTCAGCGCCGTCTCTGCCGCGATAACACCGGTGAAACCGCTCTGCAGTCCCGTAGTCTTGAAGGATTTGATTTTATAATAATAGGTTACGCTTTTTTCCAGGCCCTTATCCAGGTACTCCCTCTGATTGACCTGGCCGATCTTGGCAAAAGGGCCCGCTGCGGCATTACTGCGAAAGATATCATAGCCGTCAGCATTCGTATCCGGCGGATCTTCCCAACTGAGATAAATCTGCCTGTTGCCCGGCCGTTTCTGGACATTCATGGGCGCCTTCAATTGCCCATCGCCTTCAGCATTCAACGCGTGTTTGGCAACGGCCTCGTTGATCAATCCCGTCAACTTCCTGAGTTCGACAGACAGTCCGGCGTCTCCCTGTGCGCCCATACGTGTATTGAGAATGACCTTTTTCCGTTCGACGGACACCACCCGACAATTGACAATGATCCAGGTTCCCTTTTTCTCAACATTTCCCACGATGACGATATTGAGGCTCAGCCTGGCGCCGACATTGACGGCGTTTTCCACTTTATCATCCTGCCGGTAATCGTTAAGATTTAAAAATGCCTCCAGGTCCTTGCGGTCCAGGACATCGTATTTCAGGCTGGTTTTGAGTAAGTCGCCCAGCATGTTCGTCACCGCCGTGCCGTAACCGGAAGCCTCCATGTTCAAGGCGACAAAATTGAAAACGGCCGTCTTTGCCTGCATCACGGCATGGGCCGCATGGGGTGTGAAAAAGACAACGAGCAACAGCAGGACCGAAAAAAGCGTCGTCTTTTTTCCTTTTTTCTTTCCGAAAATGCGCAAGTCTCTCATGACACGGTCCTTGAATCAGGGCCTACATTCTCTGAATCAGATGATCAATGGCTTCCAAGGCATTTTGTGACACGGGTGTCGAAATGCCCTTTAATTTTTCATTATAGACGGCATCCACAAATTTCTCGATGGCCCGATCATACCTGCGGTTCTTCTGGAGCTGCAGTCCCTGATTATAATACTCCAGTTCAAGACTTTGAAAATGCTTGAGCACGCTCTGGCCCATTTCGGCAATTTTCTGATCCGTCAGCTCGCCCAGGACCTCGGATTCAACCTGAATCTCCAGCGGATCATGGGGAATTTTGGCCACCGGAACCCCATCCTGATATTTGTCTTCTTTAATGAGCCGGCCGGCGATGGTATTGGTAAAAATATTTTCTCCTGTTGCTGTATCCACAAGCTTGTAGGAAATATCGAAGAGCGCCGTGATCTTGGCGACGCCTTTTTTATAGGAGATGAACTGATAGTTTCTTTTCTTGATGGTCCGCGGCGGAGCGTTTTTCATGTCCGCTTCGGTCGGCTTGGGATTCATGATCAACCAGTCGGAAAATTCAGGATTCCGGACGTCTTCCTCATCGACGAGCACCTTGACTTGTTCCATACTCGCGTAATCCGTTTTTGAAGAGAAATGCTTGAGCACCGTACCCATGATAAAGGTGTCAATGCCTCTCATTTTCCCGACGGTCTGCGCCGATTTCGTATCCACGAGCCCGCTTTGCCCGAGCTGCATCTCCCTCAGAATATTCTGAAGGTTTTCCCGTTCGATAATCCGCAGATCCGAACTGGCTTTCTGATACAGATAGGCGACCAGTTTATCGGCGGCATTGCGCCCTGCGTCCTTGTCGTTGCTGGGGCTGGTAAAATCAAAAACCGCAATGGACTTCTTGATTCTGCGTTTAATGCGATCCTCACGGACATCCCGAATTTTCTCGTATAGTTCCGGATAGTTCGGGTTCATGGATCCCACTTTTTCGTACCAGATCAGAGCATTTCCCCAGAGCTCCTTTTCCACATATCTATCTGCCCGGTCCATCATCTTCCTGCAGAATTTGTCGATAAACTCCTTGAAGAAGGGGTCATCCTGCGTCGCGGGCATTTGCGCTTTGATGAATTCGATGTGTTTTAAAGCCGTGTAGAATCTGTTCTGGTTAACCAGGGCAACCGCCTCGTCAAAATAGAACTTTCCGGCTTTGTCTTTGAGCGCCTTCACTTTTTTTATAACCGCACTGTTGTCCGGCTGATATTCCAGCGCTTTCTCGTAGAGCAGGATCGCCTTGGCATAATTCTGCGCCTGGCTCGCCTTTTCGGCAACAGCGGCATAATAGCCAAAATTATCTTTGGAGACGGCGTCCTGATAGAGTTTGGCCACGTCAAAATAATTGGGGTTGATGTCCATAACCGCCTTGAAAGACGCCGCGGCCAGTTTCCATTCCTCCTGTTTCCCGAGTTTCACGCCCTGCTTATAGAGGGAGCGGGCGGCCTCCTGTCCTGCTTTGGTCAGCCGGCTGGCCGTCTCCTCGTAGTTGGGAAAGATGCTGTTGACCTGGCGAAGTTTCGCCACTGCCGCCGTCCAGTCTTCTTTCTGCATATCCAGATGCGCCTGCTCATAGAGAGGTTTGATGGTTTCCTGGAGATGGGTGATTTTCCCCTTCACGGTATCGGAGAAGGTAATAATATCCTTGTTATCGGGCTCCAGGGCAAGGGCAATGTCGGCTTCCTTTGCCGCCTGCTGGAGGTGGGTCAGATTGGGTTGCGTCACTGCATCCAGGGTTTGTTTCGCTTTTGCATACCGGACGCGTGCGTACTCCCGCTTTGCTCCCTGCAGGGCATCCCTGAATTCCTGATTATCGGGTTCCTCGTCCAATGCTTTTTGTAAATAGACAATTGCATCATCCCATCGTCCTTCGTTGCTCAAATCCTGCCCCATTTTGTAACTTTCATTGACGGCGCAGCCCGAAAGAAACACCAGGACAAACA
The DNA here is from genome assembly GCA_030656035.1 of Syntrophales bacterium. GTDB lineage: Bacteria > Desulfobacterota > Syntrophia > Syntrophales > Fen-1087 > JAPLJM01. Next base: position 21,080 of record JAUSOK010000085.1, on the reverse strand, counting down.
AAGATGTTAGAATTATTCGATAGGATTTCCGTTTCATAGCTACCTCCCTTTAATCTTCCGTCGTTTTTTTCGAAGATACACTCGCTTTGATACGATTCTGGGTGATTTCCAGAATGCTTACTTTCCTTTGATTCAGGGTGATCGCAGACAGGTCGTCGGCCACATTCTGCGTGTTCCCCTTGATTTCCAGATCCAATTCAACCTGCCCGCGCGCATAAGACCGTTGATGCATCTCCTTCAGTCCCCTGATCTCCGTGTTCAAAATCTCCTTAAAACGAGACAGGTCCCTGTAATGTTGCAACCCCGAAACAGTTAATTTGACGGTCACTGTATTGGTCAACTCAGAAGACCAACGCTCCAGAATCTCTTCTTTCATCTGTTTCGCCAGATCCACGGACGCGCCTTCCGTCACGGTTTTAAATTCTCCCCTCCGGCTCTTGCTGTCGGATGCGAGAATCTCCCCCGTGTCCCCGTTCACGACCTTCACGGATACGGCCACATCGCTGGACTGGACTTCCACATCGCCCATCTTGAAAGATTTGCTCGCCGCTTCCACGCGGCCGAGGATCAGGACTTCCGCTCCGTAACGCTGGGCAATGCCGGTCATCTGCCGGCGATCGGCGGAATCATGGAGAGCCTGCACATCTCTGTTTTTTCTGGCCACCCCGGCATCGACCAGCTTAAACCCCTGGGACATGAAATACCTCGCCATGGCCGCTTCTGCAATGGCATCCTTCTGTACCTGCTCATTAAAGAGAATCATCAGACGGGGTTTTGATTTCCTGGCCAGGATCAATTGGATAGCCTCCAGACGGTCCTTCAGCCGCCCCGTCTCGACCACGGCGTCGATGGTCACCTCATAGACGTCGCTCTCTTTTCCTTCCTTGACAATCTTGTAGGATTTGATAAATCCTTTTGATTCCGAAAGGATACGATCCATCTTGACTTGAAAGTTTTCCACTTCCGTACTGCTGGAGACCATAACTCCGACAACCCGTTCCACGGCATTCCGCTGGGCGCTGTCAATGGCCCTGTCCCGGGCAATATCGACGCGATTGTTCATGATGGAGGCCATTCCTTCAGCACGAACCCTCTCCTGTCCAGCGGCAACAGCAGGGAGCAGAAAACCTACACAGATAACCAAAAAAAACGAAAGGCGTCTCATCTCTTCACCTTGAAAAATCACACGTCTGTCGTCGCATCGCCCGATTGCCCCAGGCTGCCTGTAACGGACCGATTTTAAGTCCATATCGTTCCGGACAGCCGCTTATATCTGTTTCATGTAAACATAATGCCATTACCATGGTCTGTCAAGATGAATTCATGACAAACGGCAAATCAATTCCCGCCGGTCATTCGTTCCCGGGCTATATACTCCTGAAGCGCGAGTTGCCAGAAACGCATCGTCTTTCCCGTCGCTTCGACAAATCTCGTACAATCCAGAACGGAATTACGGGGCCGCTGCGCCGGCCGTGTGAGCCGGCGGGAACTCACCGGAATTACCGGCACGTCGTCGATTCCGGCATAGGCCAGGATCTTCAGCGTAAACTCATACCAGCTGCAGGCCCCCCGGTTTGTCACATGAAAAATGCCGGTGTGACGGCCCGTCAGAAGCCGTTCGACAGCCGCCGCCAGGTCTTTTGCGTATGTCGGCGACCCTTTCTGGTCGTTCACAACTTCGAGACGCCCGACCTCTCTGGCCTTGCCCATGATCGTTTTGACAAAATTCTTCCCCTGCCTGCCATACAACCATGCCGTGCGAATGAGCAGATAGTGCTCGCTGTATTGCTGAAGATTTTTTTCTCCGGCCAGCTTGGCCTCGCCGTAAACATTCAGCGGGCGGATCGCGTCTTCTTCCCGGTAGGGCGTCTCCTTCGTCCCGTCAAAGACATAATCGGTGCTGAAATGGACAATTTCTATCCTGCCGGGACGACAGGCCAGGGCGACATTCCTGACGCCGTCCGCATTGACGGCAAAACACAATTCTCTTGCCTTTTCCGAACCATCCACATCCGTATACGCCGCCGCATTGATCACGACATCCGGTTCCGCTTCCGCAATGACACGCCGGCAGTCGCCTGCGGAGGCGATATCGAATTCATCAATATCTTTTCCGGTCACCTCATGACCGGCCGACAATCTCCCAAGGAGTTCACTGCCCAGCATTCCGCGATGTCCAAGGATCAGGATTCTCATGTCAATATATCACTTCCTTCAGGAACAATCCGTGGGGCGGCGCGGTCATGCCCCCGTGGCGCCGGTCTTTTTCATGTATGATCGCCTGCATGTCTGAAACAAAGCGCTTGCCTCTGCCAACCTCGATCAGGGTTCCGACGATGCCCCTGACCATGTGCCGTAAAAAGCCGTCCGCTTCCATTTCAATTTTGATCAGGCCGTGAGAACCCGCTTCGATTCGGATATCCGTAATGGTCCGGATATGATCCGGCGCATCACTGTGCGTAGAACAGAAAGACGAAAAATCATGCGTCCCCATGAAATAGACGGCCGCCTCGCGGATTTTTTCCGGATCGAGCGGTCCGGGGACAAACCAGGCATATTGACGCAACAGGACCGGCCGGACCGAACCATTGACGACTTGATACAGATAAACCTTGCTTTTGGCGTCGTAGCGCGCATGAAAGGATGGATCGACTTCCCGCAGGGCCTTTACGGCAATGTCTCTGGGTAGGAGACTATTGATTCCATTCAGGAAACGAATATCCGGAATGGTTGATGCCGTCTTGAAATGGGCGACCTGGCCCAGAGCGTGGACGCCGGCATCCGTCCTTCCCGAGCCGATGACCTTGACCGCTTCGCCGGTCATGACCGCGATCTTTTCCTCAAGAACCTGTTGAATCGACAAACCGTTGGTCTGGCGCTGCCAGCCATGATAGGCCGTGCCGTCGTATTCCAGGACCATTCTGAGATTGCGCATGAGGGTCTGTCCGGTCTTTGGGATAAAGGACGACTCCGAAAAGCCCAGATTGCAGCCGCAGGAGGGGTCTTAACCAGCGCCTATTTCTACGCCCTTCCACCGCATTCTTCCAGGGCCTTGATCGCCGGGAGGACCTTCCCCTCCAGCAGTTCCAGGGTAGCGCCGCCCCCTGTGGAAATGAACGTGATCTTGTCGCTCTCTCCTGTCTTGTGAACCGCCACATCCGTATCGCCGCCGCCCACAATCGTCAGCGCATAGGAATTGGCCACACTGTGGACCATGGCCGCCGTTCCTCGACCAAAGGCGTCAATTTCAAAAACGCCCATGGGACCGTTCCAGATAATCGTCTTGGCGTTGCCGAGGGCTTCCGTAAACAGCGTGATGGTCGCAGGGCCGATGTCCAGGCCCATCCAGTTGCCGTTCATCTCCTGAACCGGAACAATTTTGTTTTCCGCATCGGCGCTCATGTTTTCGGCAATGACGCAATCCACGGGCAAGTAAAGCTTGACCCCCAGTTTCCTGGCGGTTTCCATGATCTGCAGCGCCTTGTCGATCAGATCATCCTCAACAATAGATCTGCCGACCTCGTAGCCCAGCGCTTTCAGGAACGTGAAGGCCATCCCGCCGCCAATGATGAGCTTATCCACCTTCTCAACCAGGTTGACCAGCGCCTCTAACTTGCCCGACACCTTGGAACCGCCGATGATTGCCACAAAGGGTCTGGCCGGTTTATCGACCGCCCGGATCAGATAGTTCAGTTCTTTTTTGATCAAGAACCCGGCGGCGCAGGTCTTGACGAACCTCGTAATCCCCACGTTGGACGCATGGCTGCGATGGGCATTGCCAAAGGCGTCATCGATAAAGATATCGGCAAAAGAGGCCAGTTCCATCGCAAAGCCGTCGTCGTTTTTTTCCTCTTCGGGGTGAAAGCGCAGGTTCTCGAGCATGACCACGTCCCCCGGGCTCATGTCTTCAATCAGCTTCTTGACGTCCGGCCCTCTGCAATCGGCAGCCAGCGTTACCTGCTTGTCCAGAAACCGGGACAGCCTCTTCGCGACGGGGGCCAAACTGAACTGGGGGACCGGTTTGCCCTTGGGACGGCCAAGATGCGACATGATAATGATCCTGGCGTTCTCATCCAGGGCGTGATTCAGCGTGGGTAAAACGGCTCGGATTCTCGTGTCGTCGGTAATTTTCAGGTTGCCATCCAAAGGCACATTGAAATCAACCCTGAAGATGACCTTTTTCCCTTTGATGTCAATTGCGTCGATATATTTCACTGATCCTCCTTGCAACTTATCCATAAACGTGTTATGAGGCGCCCCGAAATTCATGAAGAATGTTTTCGAAGAGCAACCCGTCAGATTTATCCAGGACATCTCTTCCCCAGGCAGGACCGCCGTGTTAGGATGGCCTGACAGCGGGAACCATATCTTAACGGGGCTTTGAGGTCAAGACGGAAATCATAAACAAGGGGGACAGACTTGAAATCCGTCCCCCAATAATCGTAAAGGAGACGCAAGAGTTATGGAAATAGAGCAACTGAAGGGAACACAGGCGAAAATCAAGGCCTTTGAAGCCAGAAAGGAAGCCCTGATGAAAATGGGCGGCGAGAAAATGGTCGCCAAGCAGCATGAACTGGGCAAACTCACGGCCCGGGAGAGGCTGGATCGGTTTTTTGATCAGGGAACTTTTCAGGAAGTACAGCTTTTCGTGAAACACCGATCTACACTGTTCGGCCTGGACAAGAAAGAGATCAATGCCGACGGCGTGATTACCGGCTTCGGGAAGGTCAACGGAAGGACGGTCTTTGCCGCTGCGCAGGATTTTACGAGCTCCGGCGGCAGCCTCGGTGAAATGCATTCCAGGAAAATCTGGAAGATTATGGATATGGCCCTCGATGCGCGTAAACCCTTCGTCTCCATGAATGATTCCGGCGGCGCCCGGATTCAGGAAGGCGTTCCGGCCCTGGACGGATACGGCGGCATCTTCTACCGCAATACCATCGGTTCCGGATACATCCCCCAGATCACCGCGATCATGGGACCCACGGCGGGCGGCGCCGTTTATTCTCCGGCCCTGACGGACTGGGTTTTTATGGTCAAGAAAACCAGTTACATGTACATCACGGGTCCCGATGTCATCAAAGCCGTCATCGGCGAAGAGGTCACGCACGATGACCTGGGCGGCGCCATGGCCCACGCGACCAAGAGCGGCGTTTGCCATTTTGCCACGGAAAATGATGAGGACTGCATCAATAAGGTTCGGACCCTGCTCTCTTACCTGCCCGACAGCTGCCACATTCCCCTGCCGGCTGTGAACTCTTCGGACAGCCCGGACCGGGAATGCCCGGAACTGGACGGGATTATCCCGGACAAGACCACGCGCGGCTATGATATGAAGAAGGTGGTGATGGCCGTGGCGGATAATAACGAACTCTTTGAACCGCACGAACTCTGGGCGAAAAACATGCTCGTCGCGTTCATCCGGATCATGGGCCGGACGGTCGGCGTCATTGCCAACAATCCGAAGTTCGGGGCCGGCGTCCTGGATGTCAACGCCTCCGATAAGGCCTCCCGTTTCATCCGCTTCTGCGACGCCTTCAACATCCCCCTGTTGACCTTCTCCGATGTTCCCGGCTATATGCCCGGCACGAATCAGGAATGGGCGGGCATCATCAGCCACGGCGCCAAGCTGCTCCATGCCTATGCGGAAGCGACGGTTCCGAAGATTACCGTGGTGACGCGCAAGGATTACGGCGGCGCCTATATCGGCATGTGCAGCAAGCATCTGGGCGCGGACTATGTGATGGCCTGGCCGTCGGCGGAGATCGCCGTGATGGGCGCGGAGGGCGCCTGCAACATCATCTACCGCAGGGAGATTGCTTCTGCAGAAGATCCCGCCGCCAAGCGCGCGGAACTGGCCGCGTCGTACGAAGATCAGTTCAACAATCCCTATTTTGCGGCCGGCATGGGCATCATCGAAGAGATCATCGCCCCCCGCGACACCCGCAAACGGGTTGTCGCGCTCTTGGACGCACTGAAAGACAAAACGGAGGTCCGGCTGTCGAAGAAGCACAATAACATTCCGCTGTAATGTCGTCTCAGGCGATCAGCGGTTTATCCCCGATAGACCGCTGATCGCTGTTTCAACCCGATGTTTCAGGGATGCGGGGCTCAAAATCGCAAATACCTTGTCCAGTTCCGGTCCCCTTATTCTCCCGGTCACAACGGCGCGAATCGGCATGAAGAGGTTTTTCCCCGTGACGCCGGTCTTCCTTTTTACAATCTCGATGATCCGCCGATAGCTGTTGTCGGCAGAAAGAGGTGGATGCTCAAGGCCTTCCTGAAGCGCCCGGACGACGGTCAGGGCCTGTTCTTTCCCGAGAAGCCGCTGCGCCTCGCCGGAGAGGACATAGCGGTCATCGAAAAAAATATCCATCTGGTCCCCAATGTCCGACAACGTCGACAGGTCGCCCCGGACCGCATCAATGACCCTTTCAAGCCACACACGGTCAAGGGTGTCGACTTTATGATAACCGGCAGCCCTGATAAAAGGCAGTAATCGTTCGGTTAAACTGTGCAAATCCCCCTGGCGGATATAGATCCCGTTGAGCCATTTGAGTTTGTCCTCATCAAAGATGGCCCCGCTCTTTCCGGCGCGATCGAGCGAAAAAGAGGTAATCATTTCTTCCAGGGCGCAGACTTCCCGCCCGCCGCCAAGGGAACTGCCAAGCAGTGCAAGATAGTTCAGGAGAACCTCCGGCAGGATACCCCTTTCCCGGAATTCCCGGACCGTGACGGATCCATGCCGCTTGCTGAGCTTGGACCGGTCTTTTCCCAGAATGAGGGCGTGATGTGCAAAGACGGGCGGCTTGAAACCGAGGGCTCGATAGATCAGCAACTGCAGGGCAGTATTGGAAAGATGATCCTCTCCGCGGATTACATGGGAGATGCTCATCAGGTAGTCATCTACGACGACGGCAAAATTGTAAGCGGGGATGCCGTTGGAGCGGACGATGATGAAATCCCCTATTGCCCCGGCGTCAAATTTCATGGCGCCCCGGATCAAATCCGTGAACGCGATGCTCTCTGTTCCGATCCTGAAGCGGTAAGCCGGCTCTCTTCCCTGATCCGCCAGATTTTTACGCTCTGAATCGTTCAGGTTCCGGCACTTTCCCATATAACGGGGCATCATTTTTCTGAAAATCAGCTCAGCCCGCTCCGCCTCCAGTTCTTTCTCTGTGCAGTAACAGGGATAGACGCATCCGGCCTGGATCAGTATTTTCAGATAATGGCTATACAAATCAAGCCGTTCACGCTGGTGATAGGGGCCTTTTGCACCGCCTCTGCCGGGACCTTCATCCCAGTCGATGGCCAGCCACGCCAGATCCTCCAGTATCCGGCGTTCAGAATCCGTTGACGTCCGCACGGAATCCGTATCTTCAACCCGGAGAATGAATTCACCACCATGATGCCTGGCAAACAGATAGTTGAACAGGGCCGTCCTGGCATTACCCACATGAAGATCACCCGTCGGCGAGGGAGCGAACCGGACACGCGGTTTCTCGGCGGTCATTCATCCTCCTTTTTGGTGATCGTCACCACAGCATAAGCGGCAACCCCTTCCTGGCGTCCGGCAAAACCCATCCCCTCATTCGTTTTTACCTTGACACTGATACTTTCCACCGAAATTTTTAAGGTTTCGGCCAGTTTCGCCGCCATATCAGGGATATGCTCAGATATCTTGGGTTTTTCCAGAACGATCGTGGTATCAACATTATGAACGACGTACCCCCTTTGCGCGCCAAAAATCCGGACGTGCTCAAGCAGTTTCAAGCTGGAAATGTCTTTATAGGCCGGATCCGTATCGGGGAAATGACGGCCGATATCGCCGGCAGCCAGGGCGCCTAAAATGGCGTCGCAAACAGCATGGACCAGTACATCGGCGTCCGAGTGCCCCGACAGGCCCTTGTCATGTGGAATTTCCACCCCCCCCAGCACGAGTCGCCGCCCTTCCACCAGGCGATGACTGTCATATCCGAACCCGATTCTCACGAGACATTTCCCCTTTTTTGTCTTTTTATCAGAAATTCAGCCATGAGAAGGTCTTCCGGCGTGGTGATTTTGATGTTCGCATAGGAGGCGGCGATCATTTTGACCCGGAATCCCATCCGTTCAACGAGCGAGGCGTCATCGGTCCCATAAAACTGATCCTCATCAGCCCTGCGGTATGCTTCCTGAATCACGGATCGTTTGAATGCCTGCGGCGTTTGCGTCATCCATAAAACCTGCCGGTTCAGCGTCTCGACGATCCATCCGCCCGGATCAACCCTTTTGATCGTGTCCTTCACCGGCATCCCCACGGCGACGGCGCCATGTTTTTCGGCCTCCTGAACGGTTAGACGGATCAAGTTCTCCGATATAAACGGCCGGACCGCATCGTGAATCAAAACGATATCCGCCTGGTTCTCGACGGCGGCCAGCCCGTTCCGGACGGAATCCTGTCTCTGCTTTCCCCCTGCCATAACATGACGGACCTTGGACATTCCCCGGTGCTCAACAATCATTTGCCGGATCATCGGGATATCTTCCTCGGGTGCGACCAGGACAATCTCATCGATATCCGGCGAAAGTTCGAAGACGCTGAGGGTGTGGAGCAGGATCATCTTGCCGTCAACCGGCAGATACTGTTTGGACAGGCCTCCCTGCATTCTTTTCCCGGATCCGGCGGCGGGGATGATGGCGACTGTTGTCATGGTTGATGGATACTCTTTTGGGCTCGTAAAAGAAGCGTCTTGATCCTTGATCCAGGCGCAAGCCCTCTGTCCGATGGGTGCGCCGCATCGCGGCACAGGCGGTTTTACAAAGTTGATAAAAAAAGCCCGGGGATTATTTCCCGGGCTCAGTCGCGTAACGATCAGGTCGCCAACCCGAGGACCTTCTTTTCAGTTGCAACGCTCTTGAGTTCCGAAAAAATCATCCGGCCGGCGGTTGTCTGCAGGACGCTGGTGACCAGAACCTCGACATTGGCCCCCTGATGCTTTTGTGCATGATCCACAATAATCATGGTGCCGTCGTCGAGATAGGCAACGCCCTGCCCCGGTTCCTTGCCTTCCTTGATGATTTTGACGGACATGCTCTCACCGGGAAGAACGACCGGTTTGAGGGCATTGGCCAGTTCGTTGACGTTGAGAATTTTGATGCCCTGAAGTTCGGCAACCTTGTTGAGATTGAAGTCATTGGTTACAATTCTGGCATTCAACTTTTTCGCGAGGGCGACCAATTTTGCGTCTACCCCTTTTAATTTCGGAAAATCATGATCCATAATCTCGATATTGATCCCGACGCTTCGCTGCATCCGATTCAGAATATCAAGCCCTCGCCGGCCACGGGAGCGCTTCACGGAATCGGAGGAATCGGCGATATACTGTAATTCATCCAGAACAAAGCGCGGGACAATCAAATTGCCATGTAAAAAACCCGTATCGGCAATATCGGCAATCCGTCCATCAATAATGACGCTTGTATCGAGAACCCGGTGATCACTGATGTCCTTGCTCTGACCAAAGCCAAAAAAGCTGAATTCTTCAATTTTTTTTGAACCGATCAAAAGACCCAGATAGGCCATGATGCCCGTCAACAACGCATAAACCCAGGGGACAACCTGTTGTTTTTCCATGCTGACAAACTTCAAACCATAGGCCAGCAGATAGACGATCAACAAGCCGATGAGCATCCCGACAACCCCGCCAAAGATGACGCGCAACGATACTTTCCGGATCGATTCTTCTATCTGGATAACAAATAAAGCGATCAAAAATCCTATAAATAAGCCAATTATCGCAATCGGGAAACCATAGTAAACGTGGACAATAAAGAGTCCGCTCAATGAACAGGCCAACACCAACAGAATTCTTACGGTCACAAAAACTCACCTCCTTTCTTTATAAATTTTAATATGATTTATTGAATAGTAAAAATAGTTTTCAGGTCCTGCTCAACCTTGGCCTCTTCAGCATTACTTGCCACCGAGATTTCTTTGATGAGCAGGTTCTTGGCCGTATCCATCATCTTGCGCTCACCAAAGGACAGATTCTTATCGCTTTTTAATATAAACAGATCCCGCAAAACACGGGCGATCTCGAAGACCGACCCCGTCTTGATTTTCTCCAGGTATTCCCGGTATCTTTTATTCCATGTCTGCTTGTCGATGGTCACATCCTTGTTTCTGAGGATCTCGTAGATTTTGGGTATCTCCTCCCGGGCAATCACCTCCCTGAGTCCGACGGCATCCGCACCGCTCATGGGAATCATGATCTTCATGCCATTGCCCATGATTTTCATGACATAGAAAAGCTGTTTATTGCCCATCACTTCCCTGTTTTCGATGGCCTCGATCACACCGACGCCCTGGGCGGGATAAACAGCCATATCCCCTACCTTGAACATAATACACACCACCTGCCATTCTAAATTTGAACTAATTATGTTACCAGAATTTTTCTCATTCGTCAATCTTTTTTAAATGTATGAATGCATCAATCTTCTGAGGTCTCTATCCAGTTGCTCGGGCTCCTTCGACACATATTCGTTGACAATCTGTTTTAGTCTCAGGTAGGTTTGCCGGTCGTCAAGGTCATCAAGGCTTCGGTAAAGGCCCTTTCGCCGGCCCAGCCGGAAGATGATGCGGTCCTGCAACGGCAAGGCAAAGTACCGGTCAATCAGGGACAGCATCTTTTCCTTGTCCGCCGGAAATGTCCCTTCCAGTTCCTCCAGAAGGTTCAGGATATGATCACTGACCAGGGTGGTCTCGATTCCTTCGAGGCACTCGATGAACCTGCGAATTTCGTGCAACACGGCTTCCTCGCCCAGCGGGGTGAATTCCCCGTTCTGCATCATATCATAAAGGTCGGTGTCACGGACAATATGCAGCGACCGGAGCCGGACGAACTCCGGGTTGATCTGGTTGATCACCCGGGCCGTCTCCTGGGCATGTTCCCTCGACCATCTTGTACCGCCCAGCCCCGGGATCACATATTCAGACAGTGAAATTCCTGCGGCTACGATTCTCCTGCCCCCTTCGATATGTTCCGCCGCCGTGGTCCCTTTCCGGATAAATTTCAGCAGGGGATCATAACCGCTTTCCATGCCGATATGAATTCGGGACAGGCCGGCATCCCGGAGCAGCCGGAAGTCCTCCACGGACTTTCTGGCCGCCGTCTTTGAACGGCAGTAAGAGGTAATCCGCCCGACCGAAGGAAATGTCGTTCTGAGGCAGGAAAGGATCTCCACCAAATCTTTCGTCTTCAGGATGAGTGAATCGGCGTCCTGCAGAAAAACGGATTCGCCGCCGTAGTAAAGCCATGCGGCGATCGAGCGGAAATGGTCATTGTAGCGCTCGTTCTGCTGCCAGACGGCATTGGCGATCCTCTCGTTGACATGCCCTCCTTCTCCCAATTTCCACGACAGCGCCCTGATTTCATCGGCAATCTGACCTGCCGCCTGAATATCCTGTTTGACTTCCTCCACATATCTCAGTGCAAACTGCGCATTGCGGTAGGAATGACAGAAGGCGCACTTGTTCCAGGGACAATTCCTGGTCACACGGATCAGCAGGCTTCTATGTTCGCTAGGCGGCCGGATGGGCCCCTGTTCAAATGAAAATGCCATTCTTATAAGCTCCTGACTTTTTACGGATCACCGTACCTCTATGGCAAAAAGAACAGCGGGTTACGCGCTTTGTTGTGATAGCGGATCTCAAAGTTAAAGCGGGGTCCGCCCCCTTTTTCTTCACCTTTTCCCAAATAACCGATCCTCTCGGCCTGCTTAACGCGATCATCGAGCTTGACCTTCCGTTGTCCCAGGCGGGTATAAACGGTGGCATAACGATCTTCGTGCTTGATAATGATCGTTTCTCCATAATCCTTCAGGGGACCTGAGAAGATGACGGTTCCCCAGGCGGCGGCAACCACCGGCATATCTTCCCCTCCAGCGATGGTAACCCCGTTATAGTACATGCCATTCGGCTGGATGCCGAACCGCGAGACCACCTTGCCCTGCACGGGCCAGACAAACCGCTTCCGGTCAAACTGAAGGGTCTCGGCTTCTACCTTCGACGGGGGCGACTCTACTGAACGCTCGCGTCCGACCGGGGCCTCCCCGGCTGCAATGGCTTGCGGAACCGCTGCCTGCTCGTTTACCCGTTCAGATTTTTGAACCGGAATGGAAGCGTGGCCCGCGGGTTGGGCAGGCGGAGCTTCTTCGGTCCCGGAAGCAGCGCCCTTGCCTTCTTCCCGGGAGGCATCATGAAAACGATCCAGCACCTTTCCCGGTTTGATGCGGATGGTCGGCGATCCGGATAACATTTCCGCTCGGGATTGGATGGTCGCTTCCCGGACGGGCGGCTTCACCGGCGCCCGATCACCTTCCTGGGGCTGCTTGACCCCGGTTTGACCGGCTTTTGGCAAAACAGCGCCCGTCGTGGGACGTCTTGTATCCATCGATGCGATGATGTCATCGATAACCTGCCTGGCATCGGGAACAAAAACAACACTGTCCGCTTCAATCCGGCTCGGATCTTGAATATTATTTGCTTCTGCCAGTTCCTGCACACTCACATTGTATGCCCGCGCGATGAGGTAGAGGGTTTCTCCGCTTTTTACGCGGTGATAAATACCACTGACCTGATACGTCTTCATGGATTTGAGGGGATATCCCGAACAGGCAGGAAAAAGGAAACCGACGAGCAGAATAACAATCCATCTGCTGACAAGTCCACGGTGATGTGTGCTCAATTTTCCCAACCGTGCTCCCCGATGAGATCGACAAACCGGCATCCGCCCAGATCTTCCTTCTTGATATCATGGATATCCTCGGAAAGGCGCGTCACCTTCAGGAGGGTCTGCGTCGAGCGGCTCCCCACCGGAATAACCAGTCTGCCCCCCAGGCTGAGTTGCGCAACCAGGAGGGATGGAACCTTGGGGGCGCCGGCTGTTACGAGGATGGCGTCAAAGGGCGCTTCTTCCTTCCATCCGTATGTCCCGTCTCCCACCCGGATCGCTACATTAAAGGCATTCAGGTAATCGAGCATTTTTCTTGCCCTGCCGGCCAATGACGCAATCCGCTCGATCGAAAAAACCCGGTCGGCAAGCTGTGCCAGAATGGCGGTCTGATAACCGGAACCGGTCCCGATCTCGAGCACCTTTTCTTTTCCCGTCAAGGACAGCGCCTCCGTCATCAACGCCACAATATAGGGTTGCGATATGGTCTGCTTCTCACCAATGGGGAGGGGATTGTCGTTATAGGCCTGATCCGTCATCGCCTCTTCCACAAACAGATGACGGGGAATCGTCTGCATCACCTTCAAGAGGCGTCCATCCTTGACCCCTCTGGCGCGGATCTGCGTATCCACCATCCTCATGCGTTGTTTGGCATATCTATTCATCAGCCATCCTGCAGATGTTTTTTCTGCGGCGGCACACGGTAGTGCTGGTCCACCCAGTGATGCCGTCTCATTCCTATCGCTTCCCGGGTGACGATCAGATAGTAGTGCCTCCTCAGGGCATATTCGCGCGCCCCGTTAAATTTACTGATCTCCCGATTTATTTCAATAACCATGTGACAACGCAATCGACCCAGGCTGCGGGCATCGGTCAAACCTTGCGAGACGAGCCGTTCAATATCCGCCAACCGGCTCATCCTTTCCTCCAGACCGTTTTCAATGCTGTGTAATTTTTCGAGGGCACTGGAAACACTATCACCCGCCCGGCCCAGGACAGCCGCTCTTTCCCGAAGGAACTCTTCCTGAAGGACATCTTCAGGACTTTTATTCTTATTCAATGCCATCTTTCATTGACTGACAAAAAAAGAAAAGGGAGCCTGCCGACAGTGATCATTCCCGCAACCGACAGGACCCGATGGTCTGTCTTTTATATCATTCAAGAGCCCAATATTCAAGTGATAAGGCTTCGCTATCAGGGCCGCTAAGTTTTCCTTTACAGTTTTTCGTCATTTCATTATACGAAAGGGCAGTAAAGGAGCCCTGCAATGGATATTAAAATAAAAAACGCCACACTCTCCCTCATTCAGGGTGATATTACCCTGCAGGAAACAGACGCTGTCGTCAATGCCGCCAATACAAGGCTGGCAGGGGGGGCCGGCGTCGACGGCGCCATTCACGCGACCGGAGGACCTTCCATTATGGCGGAATGCCGCAAGATCGGCGGTTGTCCGACCGGTCAGGCCGTGATCACCGCGGGCGGCAACCTCAAGGCCCGATTCGTCATCCATACGGTCGGCCCTGTTTATCAGGGCGGCGGTAGTGGAGAAGCGGCCCAGCTCAAAAGCGCCTATCTGGAAAGCCTGAAGCTGGCGTCGGCCAGAGGTTTGAAAAGCCTTGCCTTTCCCGCCATCAGCACGGGCGTGTACGCCTATCCGTTGGAGGAGGCAGCCCGCATTGCCCTGATGACAGTCATGGACTACATCGGGGAACACAGCGACCTGGAGCTGGTCCGCTTCGTGCTGTTCAGCCGGAAAATGTACGATATTTTCGCAGGGGAACTGAAAAAGCTGATTCAACAGCCAGAACAATGAATCCTCTGCATCTGTGTCAATATCATCATCCCTGCGAAGAAATCTTTGAAAGCCGGCCTTGGGAAAAGTCCCGGTGGAAAAGGGATTTTATCAGCGCCGACTGAATCCGGCGGACGCCGGTTCATCCCCCTGCCGGGTATAAATCCGGTAGTCCACCACCGATACGCCCTGCGCATAAACCAGAATCGGGTTCAGATCGATCTGATCGATTTCCGGATGATCCTTGACCAGTTTTGAAAGGGCTTTCATGACCCCGATCAGGGTCTTCTCGTCCTTGGGCTGCTGGCCCCGAACGCCTGCAAGCAGCGGATAACCTTTGATGCTTCTGATCATGCGCCTGAACTCATGAACCACACCGGGCAGGAGACAGAACTGCACATCCCTGTAAATCTCCGTGAAAATCCCGCCCAGTCCGAACATCAGGGCAGGTCCGTACTGGGGATCCTTGACAACGCCCAGAATAACCTCCAGCCCGCCCGGATCGGCCATGGGTGAAACCGTGACGCCTTCAATCCGCGCGCCCGGCGCCTTCTTCCGGACGTTCTTCATGATGTCCTCAAAGGCGCTCTTGACCTCCGACGGTCTGGCCAGATTGAGCCGGACCCCGCCGACATCGGTCTTGTGAAAGACATCGGGGGAAGCAATCTTGAGGGCAACCGATTTTTTATATTTTTTTGCCAGTGCGACCGCATCCTTCGATGCCGGCGCCAGTTTTGCGGTTACGGTGGAAACCCCGTATTTCTTTAATAAGGCGGCTGCCTTCTGGGCCGGCATGAGGTTCAGAGCCGTTTCCGGTGCGGCCGCATGGGGCGATTTTTTTACAGGCCGGGCTTTATCGAATCGGACAAGCTGATAGAGGGCCCGGATGCCGCGCTCCGGCGTGGGGTAGACTGGGATCCCTTTGCGATGCAACAGTCCGGCTTCCTCGCGCTCCACGTCGGCGCCGCCGCAGTAAACGATCAGTTCACCTTTGCCGGTAACCATGTCGGAAGCGCCGTGAATGGGATCGCCAAAGATCACCACGCTTGTGTCATAGTCCGACTTGGCGGCGGCAATGACTTTGGCGTAAAGGCTGGGATCCGAGATGGCGTCGCCCGTGAGATCAATGGGATTGCTGACGCCGCAATGGGCCGGCAGAAAGGCCCTCAATTTCTGCTGCAGCGCTTTCGACGGCGCCGGGTTTTCAAATCCCAGTTTCTCCGCCTCGTCAATAGCCAGAATGGCCGCGCCGCCGGAACTGGAAATATTGAGCAGGCGTTTTCCGGAAGGCTTCTCCATATAGGCCAGGGCTTTGGCAAAGTCGTAGAGTTCTTCGAGGTTATCCGCCCGATGAACCTTGTATTTGTTGAAAATGGCCCCGTAAATGGCGTCATTGCCCGCCAGGGATTTTGTGTGGCTCTCGGCCGCGACACGGCCACGGGCCGTTCGCCCGGACTTCAGGATCACAACAGGCTTCGTGGCTCCGGCAAGGGATTCCAGAAAAACGGCAGGCCGTTTGACTCCTTCCATATAAAGGGCGATCACTTTTGTGTCCGGATCGTCGTTAAAATACCGGATGCAGTCGGCCTCGTCCACGTCCGCGCGGTTGCCCAGACTGACAAACACGCTGAAACCGATCTGATCCTGGCTGGCCCAGTCGATGAGCGCCGCCCCGACAGTGCCGCTCTGTGAAACGAAAGCAATCTTGCCGGCGGCGGTAATCAAGGGCCAGGAAGCGCAGAGGCGGTGGTGCGGGCTGTTGATCCCCTGGCAATTGGGGCCGACGACGCGAAGACCATAGCGGCCGGCTATATCCGCCAGCTCTTTCTGGAGTTTTTCTCCATCCGGCCCTGCCTCGGCGAAACCGCCGGTCACGACGACGGCCGCCTTGACGCCCAGCTTGCCGCATTCCTCAATGGCCCCCAAAACCATCCTTGAAGGAATGACGACGACAGCCAGGTCTACCGGAGCCGGGAGGGAGGCGATGTCTTTGTAAACGGTCAGCCCCAGCAGCTGATCCGCCTTGGGATTGACGGGATAAATGGGCCCGCTGAACCCGGCATGGATCAGATTGTAAAGAATGTCATGGCCGAGCTTTCCGGGGCTGGCCGAAGCCCCGATCATGGCCACACTCCGCGGCCTGAAGAGTGCGTCCAAATTGCTGATCGATTTCATTTTTTCCTCCTTAATTGTGCTTATTATGATTGCGTTATTGAAGACCCTCAACGGTATCAGGGCGAATTGAATCATAGCATGGAAGGCCGCCATTTTCCACGACTAACTGCTGGCCCTCCTAATCTCTCTTCCTTGGGTAACATTTTAATATGAGGCAACGGGCTGGTTCATTCGACTTTTCCGTGCTTGCTGGAAATGTATTTCTTTCTGATTTATTCCAATTACCGCTACCCCATGGCCGTTTGATCTTTTCTGTTGACAGTTGTATATGTTTGGAATATACATGCTCCCATGGATACAGATGAAATAATTTCCAAATGTGTTGGCTTTGACTGGGATGATGGCAACTTGCTCAAGAATTGGGAGAAGCATGGTGTGTCAGCATCTGAATGTGAGCAGGTGTTTTTCAACCGGCCAATCGTCACAAGCCCCGATGGTGGGCATTCCAGTTATGAGGCAAGGTTCTATACTCTCGGGAAAAGTGATTCAGGGAAACATCTTTTTATCGTCTTTACCGTGAGGAATAACCTCATAAGAATCATTTCAGCCAGAGACATGAATCGCAAGGAAAGGGATGCGTATAAATACCATGAAAAAAATACCTAAGTTTAAAACGGAAGCCGAAGAACGTGATTTTTGGGCAAAAGCTGATTCCACCGACTATGTTGATTGGTCGAAGGCAAGAAAAGTGTTACTTCCCAACATCAAGCCTTCGCTCAAAACAATTTCTCTGCGCCTGCCCGAACTCATGATTGATGAGTTAAAACTCATAGCCAACAAGAGAGATGTTCCATATCAATCGCTCATCAAAATATTTTTATTTGAGCGTCTCTCGAAAGAATTAAATGCCTAATCTTGCACATGTTATATTTTCATAAGCCACGAACATTGATGAACTCGTCAAAAGTCAAAAATTCCCTCCCCCTTGATGGGGGAGGGTCAGGGTGGGGGTGATAAGCATCCGTATTTCTACATGTTATTTCCCCCTTCATCCCCTCCCGCCAGGGGAGGGGGAAATATACTTTTGACGAGACCATCAACATTCACTTGAAATACAAAAGTCAACACTGTGGCTGATCGAGCCATGTTATTGAATCCTGTTTGTAATGCGCGCTGTTTTTGAATGTGTTGATTGACTGATCTCGAAAAGTATGCAATATTACTCGGAGTGACAGCTTTCTCCACGAGTGGAATGGTGGATTGAGCCAACTGGATGTGGCTGTCCCTTCATCGAATTGCCGCCGTTATAAATGTGGAAAGGAGGCAAAGTATGTTGAGAAGCGATGAGATTCTTGATTTTCTCAAGCAGCACAAGGGAGACTTCGAAGCACGGTTCTCCGTGAAACGGATCGGCTTGTTCGGGTCTGTCCTCCGCGGTTCCGATAGTGACAGGAGCGACGTGGACATTCTGGTCGAACTGGCTCATCCAACCTTCGATCAATATATGGATCTGAAGTTCTTCCTTGAGGATAAACTGGGAAGGCCCGTAGACCTCGTCTTGGCTGATTCATTGAAGCCCCGTCTCAAGCCAATCATCACCCGCGAGGTGGCCTATGCGTAGGGATTTCCGGCTCTATCTCGATGACATTTTAGAAGCCATCCACCAAATCCGAACGTATTTGTCGGACCAGGGCGAAGAGGCTTTCACAAAAGACCGAAAAACCCAGGACGCCATCATCCGAAACCTTGAGATCATCGGTGAGGCCGCAGGAAAGCTGCCTGAGCAAATTCAAAAGGGTGAGATGGAGATCGATTGGCGCAAGATTGCAGGGTTACGCAACATTCTCATTCATGAGTATTTCGGTATCAATTTGCCCATTGTATGGGATGTGGTTCAAAACAAACTGGGTCCGCTGGAATCAGTCTGTCGAAGACTTCTGGAGAGCGCTGTCGAACCGCCAAACCAAGAGACTCTATAGCACTAACAATTCCAAGATTTCTCGCCGGCTTGCCATGTTCGGTAACGCGCAAAAACTTCAAATACAAAGTCAATTTTGGTTATCAAGGTATACTACTGAATCCCTGATGAAATGTGGCATTTTCGGGGGATGATCGGTGTTGAGATGTGCTTCCTGTTATGCGCAAAGCTATAATCTTGATGAAAATGCAGGAGTTCAAATCGTTATCAATGGTGTCAACATTCTTTCATGGAAAAAGCTTGACATTAGCCCACCGCGCCTGTAAATGACCCTCTAAATCGGTTCACGCATACCGGAACACGGTGCGAATCCGTGGCGGACCCGCCGCTGTAATCGGCGAGGTCCTTCAGAATGGCGGAAAGCAAGTCACTGCCGGGGGAAACCCGGTGGGAAGGCTTCTGAAGGACTGACGACCCGAGAGCCAGAAGACCTGCTGGAACTGAAAATATCTCGAATCCGATGGTAAAGGGTTCTGACGAACGCCATGCGTTTGTTGGGACCCTTTTTTGTTGCACAAAACTGAAAGGAAAGGAGAATGGAAATGGAGACAAAGAAGGAAAAGCAGATTAAGGAAGAGGTGATCGCCTACCGCAAGGGCTGCAAGGCCGAGGGGACCGGGCTTTCCCATTACATCCTGATGGACAGGAAAGCAAGGTAATGGCGATCACGAAAAACAAAAGCGTAACAGGTACGACGGCCCCCTCGCGGGGCCGCTTCGTAAACACCGGCAATGGCCCCACCTTTCAGGTTATCGACATCGGCCATGCGGATTATGCGGCGGTGATCGATCCGGATACGGCCTTCTGGTCCCTGGTGAAGCGCGAAAAGCTTGCCGATGTGCTTTCGGGAGGTGCTCTGTCCAGCGCCTACGCCAAAAAGTCTCATCAATTTGCCAAGGAGATGAATAACCTGCGGTTCGGACTCAAGCCTTCGGCGGTTTACTTTAACCCAACCGAGCGCTGTAATATGAACTGTACCTACTGTTATATTCCGGAGAAAATGCGGCATGATGGCAAGCATATGCAGGAGAAAAAACTGTTTGAGGCCCTCGAAATTCTCAAGCAATACTTCCGTTCAACTTTACCTAAAAGTTCCAAGCCTCAGATCATCTTCCATGGTGCTGAGCCCCTGCTCAATCGTGATGCTGTTTTTGCAGGTATTGAGGCATACGGGAAAGATTTTCTTTTTGGTATTCAGACCAATGCCACACTGTTGGACGATGCAGCCGTCGATTTCCTGACGAGCCACGATGTGAGTATTGGTATTTCCCTGGACGCGCCGACGGCACGCATAGCCGACAAAACACGCAAAAACTGGGACGGCCAGGGAACGTTCAAGCAGGTGATTGCCGCCATGAAGCGCCTTAAGGGTTACGAAGGTTGGAGTGTCATCTGTACGATTTCTATCGCCAATATGCGGCAGCTTACAAACCTTGTGGATTTTTTCCACGAGCAAGAGGTGCCAACCTGTCTGATGAACATCCTACGCTGCACACTCCCGCCGTCCCGCAGCATAAAGCCGGGGGATGAGCAAGCGGCCAAGTATTTCCTGGCCGCTCTGGACAGAACTTGCGAGCTTTACCAGCAGACCGGCCGGGGACTGCCGATAGGCAATTTTGCAAATATTTTGCTGGCTATCATTGCGCCGGCAGCCCGTCGATTAATGTGTGATATATCTCCCTGCGGAGGCGGCCGATGTTTCTTTGCCTTGGCTCCTAACGGCGATATGTTTCCCTGCAGTGAATTTATCGGCGTTGATCGCTTCCGGGGTGGGAACCTTTTTAAAAACGATATTCCCGCCGTCCTTGAAACAGAGCCGTTTCGCTTGGTCACCGGCCGAAAAGTTGAGGACATCGAACCCTGCCGCCGCTGCGCTATCCGGCACTTCTGCGGATCGCCATGTCCTGCTGAAGCCTATGAAATGAACGGCGATATGCATAAGACCGGAGCTTTCTGTGAGTTTTATGAAGAGCAAGTGCGATACGCTTTGCGAGTCATAGCCGACAAAAAGGTTGATGCATACCTATGGGACGGTTGGGACAAAGGGATGAAAGACACATTCGCCATTCAAGGAGTATAGGGGTCGTTCATTATAAAAGGCGGATACTTTCCATGAAGCTACTTGAGTCAACCATCCAAAATATTACCGGCCAGGACGGCACTGCCCGTCAACGCGCAAGGGCCAGGCTGGAACAGCTTATCATGCCTCACTGGGCGCTGGGCCGATTGCTGGACCTGGCCGAGGACCTCGCAGGAATGACCGGCAGCCTTAAGCCGCCGCTGAAAAGAAAAACAATAGGGTTCCTCGCTGTTTCATGTGGGTAACCTGAATTGGAGCTTACCGCCGATGAGGTAAATCATCGTGATCAGGTTTTTCATTGTACGATATCCTCTGGCCTTGGCTTTAGCGGCTTGGATGAGACTGTTGATCCCCTCAAGGATGCCATTGTTGATCTTTGATGTGAACCATCTCAGTATA
>JAUSOK010000082.1 GCA_030656035.1 Syntrophales bacterium | reverse complement strand
CCTGACGAAAGAGAGATGGTTGTTACCAGCAATGGCCGGCCAATAGCCATTCTTGCGGCAATAACCGAGGCAAATCTTGAGGAATCGCTATCGGCAATTCGCAGAGCACGTGCCGTTGAGGCTGTTGTTTCTCTCCAGCGGAAGTCCGCAGAAAAAGGAACAGACAAGATTTCGTTGGATGAAATCAATGCCGAAATTAAATCTGTTCGTGAAAAGCGTGCATGATGGACATTGTCATTGACACCAATGTTCTTGTTGCGGGCCTTCTCTCGCCGTTCGGAGCTTGCGGCAAAATCGTGCGCATGGTCTCAGCCGGTGAACTGACGCTTTCCTTTGATGCACGGATTCTATCAGAATACAAGGAGGTTCTGCGACGCCCGAGGTTTGGATTTGAAGAAGGAAAGCTCGCCGCGTTTCTTGACTATATTGTGTATCGTGGCCGGGCTGTTGCGTCTTCCCCTTTGTCCCATTCACTTCCTGATCCGGATGATGAACCGTTTCTCGAAGTCACGCTTGCGAGTCAATCCGTATGTCTTGTCACAGGAAATCAAAAACATTTCCCTGCTGAACGATGCCAGGGCGCTAAAGTCGCTTCACCCAATGAGTTTTTGATTTTTTTCAAAAACCAGCAAGCAGAAAAGAAACGCAGAACAAAGCGCTCAACCCGGACGCGCAAAAAACCGTGCGCTGGTTAGCTTTTTGTTATGCGAAGAGTGATTATGAAACTTTAGACTCAAAATCAAGACTGTGATATAATTGAAAGTATGAAAATCGAATGGGACCCGAAAAAGGCAAAGTTGAATCTCAGAAAACACAGCGTCTCATTCGAGGAAGCAGCCACTGTCCTCAGTGATCCCCTGGCTGCAACAGGTGCAGATCCGGATCATTCGATAACAGAGGAACGATATGTCACCTTTGGTGTTTCGGAAAGAGGCCGACTATTGGTAGTAGCCCACACCGATGAGGAGGAAACAATTCGAATCATAAGTGCTCGCATGGCGAGCAAAGGAGAGCGAGAATTATATGAAGAAGGATAAAGCACCAGACAAAGACGAATTACGGGCCGAGTACAAACGCTCAGATTTTCCTGAAGGGCTAGTGCGCGGGAAGTACGCAAAGCGAATTCGAGAATCATCTAATGTGGTCGTTCTCAAACCAGAAGTTGCTCAAGCATTCCCGAATGAAGATGCTGTGAACAATGCCCTTCTATCGTTAATCGAGCTTGCACAGAAAACTACACGCCTTACAAGACGCTCCACCGGATCACCCCAAAAACGGGCTTCCCGGTGAGCTCCGCTGTTACACTCTTTCAAAGCGTAATTCACCCTGTTAAGGCATTTTTAAAATCATTGAATTACAGGTGAATGAAATGTATGTATCAACCGGATGAACCAGAAATGGCAGCAAGGACAACATGATGGATGACCATAGGAAAGAACTGCTGAAGCATCTGCCCAAGATCGACGACGTCCTGCTGGTTCTGGAAAAACAGGGCCTTTTTGAAAGGACGGCAAAGGAGATCGTCAAGGAGGTCGGCCGCGCCGTGGTGGGCGACCTGCGCGAGCACATTCTGTCCGGGAAGGAGGACCTCACGGAATGGCGTATGCCGCTTATCGAACAGGTTGCGGACCGGGTTCGCGGGCGGGCCAAATTGCTGCATCAGCCTCGTCTGCGCCGCGTGGTCAACGCCACGGGCATCATCCTGCATACCAACCTGGGGCGGTCGCCGCTTTGCCCCCAGGCCGTCGCCGCGATCGTCGAGGTCAGCCGGGGATATTCCAACCTCGAATTTGATCTGCAGCAAGGCCGGCGCGGGCTGCGTTATGACCATGTGCAGGGCATTCTCTGTACGCTTACAGGCGCCGAGGACGCCCTCGTGGTCAACAACAATGCCGCCGCCGTGCTGCTCGTGCTCAATACGCTGGCGGCGGGGCGGGAAGCGATCGTCTCGCGCGGAGAACTTATTGAAATCGGAGGAGAATTCCGCATTCCGGAAGTCATGGAAAAAAGCGGGGCCCGGCTCCGGGAGGTGGGCGCCACCAACCGGACGCACCTGAAGGATTATGAAAAGGCCATATCCGGCGAGACGGGGCTGATTCTCAAGGTGCACACAAGCAATTATAAAATTGTCGGCTTTACGGAAGAAATCGCCCTGCCGGCGCTTGTCGCCCTCGGAAAGAAACACGGCGTCCCCGTGATGGATGATCTGGGCAGCGGCTGCCTGATTGATCTCAACCGTTACGGTCTGGAGCGGGAACCCACGGTTGCCGACACGCTGCTCACAGGCGTCGATGTGGTGACGTTCAGCGGCGACAAGCTGCTGGGCGGCCCCCAGGCCGGGATCATCCTCGGAAAACGTGAAATTCTTAGGAAAATCAAAAACAATCCGCTCAATCGCGCCCTGCGCATCGACAAGCTGACGCTGGCGGCCCTTGAAGCGACGCTGATCCAGTACCTCAATCCCGAGACGGCGCTCTCCGAGATCAGAACCCTGCGGGCCTTGGTCGCGCCCGCGAGCGCCATGGCTCAAATGGCCAGGCGCCTGCTTGGCGGTTTGCGGCGGCTCAACCTGGCCGGATTCACCTTCAGCCTGCAAAAGGGCGTTTCGCTGGCCGGGGGCGGCTCGCTGCCCACCCAGGAAATCCCGACCGCGCTCATCAGCGTTCGCTCGGCATCGCTTCCGGTCAATAAAATCGAAGAGCGACTGCGACAGCTCGATGTTCCGATTATTGCGAGGATTGTCGACGATGCATTGCTGCTCGATTTGCGGACCATTGCCGAAGAAGAATTCGCCCTGATAAAAAAGGGCTTTCAGACGTTCAGAGAATCATGAATCCAGCGCAGCGGCAGACATATATCGTCGAAACGGGGGAACAGGGGCTGAGGCTCGATGTGTTTCTTTCGCGCCGTGACCCGTCCCTGTCCCGGTCCAGGGTTCAGCGGCTCATTGCACAGGACGCCGTCCGGGCCGGGGGCCGTTCGGTCCGGTCAAGCCACAAGGTCCGGAAAGGCGAGACGATTGATTGCGAAATCGCGACGGCGGATGAATATGACGTTGTGCCGGAAGATATTCCGCTTTCCGTGATCTATGAAGACGCGTCCTTGCTGGTAGTGGACAAGCCCGCCGGCATGGTCGTTCATCCGGCCGCGGGCCATCATCAGGGAACCCTCGTCCATGCGATGCTCTTCCATTGCTGGGACCTGTCGGGGATCGGCGGGGTGTTGCGTCCGGGGATCGTCCACCGGCTCGACAAGGACACCTCCGGACTGCTCGTGGCGGCAAAATCGGACCGCGCCCATCAGGCTCTGACGGAGCAGTTCAAGCGGCGCCAGGTAAAGAAAACGTACCTGGCTCTGGCCTATGGCGATGTAAGGGAGGATCGGGGCCTGATCGACCTGCCCGTGGGCCGGCATCCCCAAGACCGTAAAAAGATGTCCACGCAGAGCCGCCGCGGGCGGGAGGCCGCCACGCGCTGGCAGGTGCAGGAGCGCTACGGCGCGGCGACCCTGCTTGAGGTGGATATCGAGACCGGCCGGACCCACCAGATCCGCGTGCATCTGCACGCCATCGGCCATCCCGTGGTGGGCGACGGCGTTTACGGCGGCGCCCGGCGGGTCAATGCCGTTGCCGAACCTTCCCTGAGGGCCGTTTTGAAAACGATGAAGCGGCAGGCCCTGCATGCCGCACATTTGAGCTTCAGCCATCCCCTGACCGGAGAATTGCTCGCCTTCTCATCATCGCCTCCGGCGGATATGGCGCAATTGTGCAAGGCGCTGCGCCGGTTGACGGATCGGTAAAAAAAGGAAAGAATAGCCATGTTCCGCATCGCACAGAAAGCATCCATCAAATATCTGGAGTGCTTCGCCGAAAAGGAGCTGGATTTCGTGATCCATGCCTTCTGTACGCGGCAGGGCGGCGTCAGCGGCGGTTCGTTTGCCAGTTTGAATGTGAGCGCCCGCGAGGGAGACGGCAACGATCACGTCCGCCTGAACTTTGAGAGCATTGCGGCGGCTTTCGGGATCACCGTCTCACAGTTTCTGCCGGTGCATCAGGTGCACCGGGACGGCGTCTGGGTGGTCGACGGCGGGACGCCGCTTTCCGCTCATGACCCGCCGCCGGAATGTGACGCCGTCGTGACGGACCGTCCGGGATTGGCTCTCTGCATCAAAACTGCCGACTGTGTGCCGGTTTTTCTTGTCGATCCCGTCCGGCGTGTCATCGGCGCCGTCCATGCCGGCTGGAAAGGAACGGCCCTGCAAATCGTCGAAAAGGCCGTCGGGGAAATGGTGCAGCGGTTCGGCGCTCGTCCATCCGATCTCTTCGCCGCCATCGGACCGGCCATCGGCCCCTGCTGCTATGAAGTCGACACCGGCGTGTATCATGCCATGAGCAACCATCCGGAGCGGGATTCCTTTTTTCATGCCCGCCGTGAGGAAGGAAAATGGATGCTTGATCTTTTCCTGGCGAACCGGCAGCAGCTTCTGCGCTCAGGTCTGCCGCCGGAACGCATCCGTACCGCCGATCACTGCACAGCCTGTCATCCGGAGCTTTTCTTTTCACACCGCGCGCAGGGAGGAAATACCGGCCGGCAATTGAACTTCATCATGATGCGGTGAACAACAGGCCTGTTTAAAAAATACTTGACAGCCTGATTTGTTTATTATAAGAGTCCTCCAACGTTCGAAAGGCGTACATTAAGTCCTTCCTTAGAGGAAAGCCTCAAGAAACCAAACGAACAACCCATAAAATCCACGTTCTTACTTTAAATGCCGTGAATTACGATCTTTTCCGTCACCTCCTATGAGAACTTCGGGTCGCACAAAAGCAATCGTTCCAACTGTAAACGACGTTTCGGAGGCAGCGTCGTCGGATAAAACTTTACGTAAGGATCTTTATATGAACATTGAAGACATTAAAAGACAACCCATCAGCGAACTGACCTCGCTGGCCAAGGACCTGAGTGTGGCCGGCGCCAGCGGCATGCGGCGGCAGGATCTGATTTTTTCCATTCTCCAGGCGCAGGCCGAGAAAAACGGCGTCATCTCCGGGACCGGCGTCCTGGAAATTCTCCCCGACGGGTTCGGATTCTTGCGGGCGGTTGACTACAACTATCTGCCCAGTCCGGATGACATCTATATCTCGCCGTCGCAGATCCGGAGATTCAGCCTCCGCACCGGAGATACGGTATCCGGAGAGGTCCGTCCGCCCAAAGAGGGGGAAAAATATTTTGCCCTGCTCAAGGTGGATGGCGTCAACTTTGAAGGTCCGGATGCCGCGCGGGACAAGATCCTCTTCGACAACCTCACACCGCTTTATCCGGAAGAGAAGCTGAACCTGGAGAGCGATCCGGAAAACCTGTCCACGCGGATCATGGATCTGTTCACCCCCATCGGAAAAGGTCAGCGTGGCCTGATCGTATCGCCGCCGCGGGCAGGCAAGACCGTCCTGCTGCAGGATATCGCCCGCAGCATAACAACCAATCACCCGGAAGTGACCCTGATGGTGCTGCTCATTGACGAGCGTCCCGAAGAAGTTACGGACATGCAGCGTAGTGTGAAAGGGGAGGTCATTTCCTCCACCTTTGACGAACCGGCCACACGGCATGTGCAGGTGGCGGAGATGGTCATCGAGAAGGCCAAGCGGCTGGTTGAGCACCAAAAAGATGTGGTGATCCTGCTGGACAGCATTACCCGCCTGGCCAGGGCCTACAACACGGTGGTCCCGCCGAGCGGCAAGGTGCTCTCGGGCGGGGTGGACTCCAATGCCCTCCATAAGCCCAAACGATTCTTTGGCGCCGCCCGGAACATTGAGAACGGCGGCAGTCTGACGATCATTTCCACGGCCCTGATCGATACGGGCAGCCGGATGGATGAAGTCATTTTTGAAGAATTCAAGGGAACGGGCAATATGGAACTGCACCTGGATCGGCGTATTGCCGATCGCCGCGTGTTCCCCGCCTTCGATCTCATCCGTTCCGGAACGCGGAAAGAGGAGCTCCTGGTCCCGAAGACTAATCTGAACCGGATCTGGATTCTCAGGCGGCTGCTGCAGGAGATGAATCCGGTGGACGCCATGGAGTTCATCATGGACAAGGTCCGAAAGACGGAGACGAATCAGGCGTTTCTGGATTCCATGAATCAATAAAATCGACGGCTTCGTAAAAAGCTCCGCAGGCAAGGCGCATGGGGACATGACAGAGTCGTGTCCCCATCCAAGTGAGGCGTACTTTGGCGTACGCCGCAACGACGAAGGATGAAGCGCAACGCAGCATCCGGACTTTTTACGCAGCCGTCAAAATAAATTTAGTTGTATTTATTTTTTTTATGTCTATAATGCCGCCCCCTGCCGTACAGCCATGAAAATTTCGACAGCAGGCGATTGTCATTGAGGAGGATAAGCAGTTATCATGAAGGAAGGGATTCATCCGGAATATACAGAAACAACCATCACCTGTGTCTGCGGCAATGTCATTGAAACCCGGTCAACAAAAAAGAATATCAAGGTGGAAATCTGCTCACAGTGCCATCCCTTTATGACGGGAAAACAGAAAATCGTTGATACCGCCGGCCGGGTCGAACGCTTCATGAAAAAGTACGCCGGCCAGGGGCGGGGAAAAACAGCTTAAACAATCCCGCGCATCGTTTCAGGACTATTCATGGCGCCTGTCGGGCCTTTCAGAGGCCATGCTTGCCTGGTTGCAGGCCGGCGCTTCGGTCCATTATAGATGGACTCATAAAAAGTTCGAAAACTGTCCAGGGTCGACGGCTTCGTAAAAAGCTCCGCAGGCAAGGCGCGCAAAGTATGGGGACACGACTCTGTCAAGCCCCCTCCCCATGAGGCGTACTTTGGGCGTACGCCGCAATGACGAAGGATGCCGCGCAACGCAGCATCCGGACTTTTTACGAATTCGTCATTCTTTTCCCGCCGTTTTATTAATTTTCTATCAAAATCATTTTGAATAAAGGGAATATGTTTAAAAGACTCAAAGAAATCGACGCCAGGTATCGCGAGATTGAAACTTTCCTGAGCGACCCCGATGTGGTAAGCAAACAGCCGCTCTATCAGAAGTATGCCAAGGAGCATGCGGATCTCTCCGACCTGGTGGAAGCCTTTCGGGAATACGAGTCGGTTCAGGGGAGGATCGAAGAGGGGCAGACCCTGCTGCGCGAAAATGACGAGGAACTCAAGGCCATTGTCAAGGAGGAAATGCCCCAACTCCGCGAACGCCTGAATCAGCTTGAGGAGCGGCTCAAAATCCTGCTGCTGCCGAAGGACCCGAACGACGACCGGAATGTCTTTCTCGAAATCCGGGCCGGCACGGGCGGCGATGAAGCGGGCCTGTTTGTGGGGAATCTGTTCCGCATGTATGCCCGCTACGCCGAGGTGCGCCGCTGGAAAGTGGAGATCATCAGTTCCACCGCCGCCGGCGGCATGGGAGGATTCAAGGAAATCATCGCCCTCATTGCCGGCCAGGGCGCGTACAGCCAGTTGAAATATGAAAGCGGCGTTCACCGGGTGCAGCGGGTGCCGCTGACCGAGGCCCAGGGGAGGATCCACACCTCCGCCGTGACCGTGGCGATTCTGCCGGAAGCCGATGATGTAGAGGTCAACATCGACCCCAATGAACTCCGGATCGACGTTTATCACTCCAGCGGACATGGCGGTCAGAGCGTCAATACGACGGATTCCGCCGTTCGGATTACCCATTTGCCGACCGGGCTTGTCGTGACCTGCCAGGATGAAAAATCCCAACTGAAAAACAAGGCCAAGGCCATGAAGGTCCTCCGGGCACGCCTGCTGGACGCCATGGTGGCCAAACAGAATAAGGAAATTTCCGAAAACAGGCGGAGCCAGGTGGGAACCGGTGACCGGAGCGAACGGATCCGGACCTATAACTATCCGCAGTCGCGCGTAACAGACCACCGCATTAACATGACCCTGTACAGCCTGGATAACTATCTGGACGGGAATATCCAGAATGTGATCGACGCCCTGACGACTCATTTTCAGGCGGAGGCCCTGCAACGATCCTCGAACTGATTCATCCCTTCTCGTCAGGGGAGAGAGCTTTATTGCATAACCGATCGAAAATGGTTCGTAAACGGCGCAACCCTATTCTGAGGTTTCGGAGAGGAAAATGACGGAAGGCAAAGCCTTGACGATTGGAGACTGCGTGCATCGGGCCGCGCGGGACTTCGACGTGCAGGGTCTGGCATCGCCGCGGCTGGATGCGGAGGTCCTTCTGGCGCACATCCTGAAGGTGGACCGTCTGTATTTATACCGAAATCCGGAAGAACCCCTGACTCAGGAGGTGGCGTCAGCCTTCCAGTCCCTGACCGCGCGACGCCTCCGGGGCGAACCGGTGGCCTATCTGCTTAACAGGAAAGAATTCTGGTCTTTGATTTTTGAGGTGAATGAACAGGTCCTGATTCCGAGACCGGATACGGAATGCCTCGTGGAGGAAGTCCTGAAGGTCTGTTCTGATGCCGCAACCGGCGATTTGCGCATCCTGGATCTGGGAACGGGCAGCGGGGCCGTCGGTGTGGCGCTGGCATGGGAATTGCGGCATGCGCATGTCGTTGCAACGGACATATCGCCGGGCGCCTTAAACGTTGCCCGACGCAACGCCGGACGCCATGGCGTCGAACAACGCATGACCTTCCTGGCCGGCGATTTATTTGCGCCTTTATCGGAAAAATTTGATATAATCGTCTCCAATCCGCCCTATATCCGGACAACGGCATTTCAGGCGCTGCCTCCCGGTGTGCGCGGGTATGAACCGGCGGCGGCGTTGCTGGCAGGTCCAGAGGGGACGGTTTTTCATGAACGGATCATTGCCGGATGTCCCGAATACCTGAACGAGGGCGGCTGGCTCTTCCTCGAAATCGGGCCGGAACAACGTCAAGGGGTGGAAGCCTTGCTGGCAGCCGCAGCAATTTTTGAAGAGAGTCATTTCCGCCGGGACTATGCCGGTTTGGACCGGGTGGCGGCAGCGAAAAGGAAACAGTCATCATGGACAAGATGATCATCGAAGGCGGCCGACAGCTCAGCGGTGAGGTGCAAATCAGCGGCGCGAAGAACGCTGCCCTGCCGATCATGTGTTCCGCTCTGCTCACCGAAGGCTGGAACACCTATCACAATATTCCCGATCTCGTGGACATCCGGACGATCCGGAAGCTTCTGCGCAGCTTCGGTGCGGAAATCGAGGGCGAAGGAACGGTGGTCCGGGTGAACGCAGCCAATCTCACCCGCTGTGAAGCGTCCTATGACCTGGTCAGGACCATGCGGGCGTCCATCCTGGTGCTCGGTCCCCTTGTCGCCCGGATGGGAGTGGCCCGGGTGTCGCTTCCCGGCGGCTGCGCCATCGGCGCTCGACCGGTGAACCTGCATATCAAGGCCCTGCAGGATATGGGCGCGGACGTGGAACTGAAAGACGGATACGTGGAGGCCCGGACGAAAAGACTCAAAGGCGCCAATATTTTCTTTGATCTATCTACCGTTACGGGAACGGAAAACATCATGATGGCTGCCTGTCTGGCTGAGGGAACAACGGTGCTCGGGAATGCGGCCAAGGAGCCGGAAGTTGTTAATCTGGCCGAGGTCCTCAACGGCATGGGGGCAAAGATCTCCGGGGCGGGCACGGACGTCATCACGATCAGCGGGGTTGACCGGCTGCATCCGGTGGAAGCCTCGATTATTCCGGACCGGATTGAGGCGGGCACCTTCATGATTGCCGTCGGCATGACCGGGGGCGACATCACCCTCAAAGGTTGCAACCCTCTGCATCTGGAAGCCCTGATCAACAAACTCAAGGATGCGGGGATGGACATTATGCCCGTAGCGGACGGGCTCCGGGTCGCGCGTCTGGGAAACATCCGCAGCGTGGACGTGAAGACCCTTCCATATCCCGGCTTTGCCACGGA
The DNA here is from genome assembly GCA_030656035.1 of Syntrophales bacterium. Classification (GTDB taxonomy): domain Bacteria; phylum Desulfobacterota; class Syntrophia; order Syntrophales; family Fen-1087; genus JAPLJM01. The sequence continues at coordinate 17,602 of JAUSOK010000082.1, read as the reverse complement.
TCTCCAGGCCCAGATGATGGCCCTGATGGCCATGGGAAACGGTCTGAGCGTGATTACGGAAACCGTCTTTGAAAACCGCTTCATGCATGTCAGTGAGTTGTTGCGCATGGGCGCCGATATTGTCGTTCAGGGGCACAGCGCCATTGTGAAGGGAAACGAGAAACTTCGCGGCGCACCGGTCATGGCCACGGATTTACGCGCCTCGGCGTCCCTGATCCTGGCGGCGTTGGCGGCGGAAGGCAGAACGGAACTGTTCCGCGTCTATCACATCGACAGGGGCTATCAGGAAATTGAAAAGAAACTGTCGGCTCTCGGCGCCGACATCAGGAGGGTGCAGGCCTGAAATGAGAATCATTGCCACCGGCGACAGCCTCTTCGAGGAAACATTCCAGCGGATTGTCGGGCGGGGCCGGGTTTTCGATGCCCGGATCTGGGAGACCGTCAAGGATATTGTTGACGACGTGGCCCGGCGGGGGGACGCCGCCCTGTTTGCCTATACAAAGCAGTTCGATCAGACGGATATTGACGCCGATTCCGTGGAAGTATCCGCCTCTGAGTGGGAGGAGGCGCGCGCGCGCGTGACTCGGAAAGATATGGCGGTCCTGCAGCTTGCCTGCCGACGCATCGAAGCCTTTCATCAGCCACAGATCATTACGGATTGGAGCGTCGCCGACGAGGACGGCGTGGAGATCGGGCAAAGGGTCCTGCCGCTTGAAAAAGTCGGCATTTATGCACCCGGCGGTCTTGCCGTTTACCCTTCCACCGTGCTCATGGCGGCCATTCCTGCAAAAATTGCCGGCGTTAAAGAGATTCTGCTGGTCTCACCGGTCAAAGGGGGCGCCCTGAATCCCCTGATCGCGGCGGCAGCGCGGTTAAGCGGCGTTACGCGCATCTTTAAGATCGGCGGCGCTCAGGCCATCGCAGCCCTGGCCTATGGAACCGAATCCGTTCCCCGGGTGGATAAAATTGTGGGGCCGGGAAACGTCTACGTCGCAACGGCAAAAAGAATGGTTTACGGGCATGTGGCCATTGACATGATTGCCGGTCCCAGTGAAATCCTGATCATCGCCGATGGGTCGGCCGACGCCGCTTTCATTGCGGCGGATCTGCTCGCGCAGGCGGAACATGACGAGCTCGCCAGTGCGGTTCTGCTGACCCCCGATAAAAAACTGGCGCGGCGGGTTGTTTCAGCCGTGGATGAGCAACTGGCCGAACTGCCGAAACAGACCGTCGCCGGCCGCTCCCTGGAGGCCTACGGCGCCATCATGCTGACGCAGGATCTCGATGAAGCGGTGACGCTGGCGAACCGATTTGCACCCGAACACCTTGAGTTAATGGTCGAAAATCCGCAGGCGCTCCTGGCGGGCGTCCGGCATGCAGGAGCGGTCTTTCTGGGCGGCTTTACGCCGGAAGCCCTGGGAGATTATCTGGCCGGTCCCAACCATATTCTGCCGACCGGCGGCACGGCGCGATTCTCCTCCCCGCTGGGGGTTTATGATTTTATCAAGCGGACCAGCGTTCTGTCTTTTTCCGCCGCCGCCCTCAACCGGTATCGCGCACAGGCCGAACATTTTGCCCGGATCGAGGGGCTGGACGGACATGCCCGTTCCCTCGCCGTCCGTCGGAAGATAAAAAAGCCTTGACACACAGGCGTTTTTGTTTAAGATGCCCCCTGCGTCTAAACCTTGCATAAGTTCTGAGCGGGCGTAATTCAGCGGTAGAATGTCAGCTTCCCAAGCTGGACGTCGTGGGTTCGAGCCCCATCGCCCGCTCCATTTTTTCCTTCCGAGTTTCGTTCAATCTTCCGAAACGCCTATTTTTTTCTTGCATTGGGCATAAGTTTGTGTTAGGGAGCCTCGAAATCATCGTTCGGTTTTTTTGATGAGTGGGCGCGCGCCCACTTTTTTTTTCTGAAATGGGAGTTTTTTAAGGAACAACGCAGACTCGGCGGCACAAGGGTTTTTTGTGGAAGAGAACATTCAAAAATATCAAGAGAAAATCCGGGAATTGGCGGAGGCAATCCTCACCGCCGAAGGAATGGAGCTGGTTGAGGCCGAATGCCTGAGGATGCCCTCCGGGTGGCTCGTCCGGATCTTCATGGACCGAGAAGGGGGCGTAACGCTCGATGATTGTTCGGAGATAAGTCATCAGCTTGGGGATGTCCTCGATGTAAATGATGTCCCGCCCGGCCCTTATTCGCTGGAAGTCTCCTCGCCGGGCCTGGACCGCCCCCTCGTCAAGGACAAGGATTTTGTTAAATATCAGGGACGTGCGGTCAATGTCCGCCTGCGGAAAAAGCTGGCGGGCATCAGGCACTTTAAGGGAACACTTGTTGATTTTATTGAAGAAGACGGGAAGAAGTTCCTGATTGTGGAGGTTTCCGGGATGTCTTACCGCATCCCGCGGGAGATGGTCTTGAAGGCGCACCTTGTCTATAACATAGAAGGCAAAATCAGGGAGGACAACTGAATGTTTCAGGAACTTAAACGTCTGATTGAACAGATGGGTAAGGACAGGGGAATTGATAAACAAATCATTATTGAGGCCCTGGAAGCGGCCATGCTCAATGCAGCACGGAAAAAACTGGGTATGCGCGTCGATATCGAGGCCCGTTATAATGAAGAAATAGGTGAGATCGAGGTCTTCCAATTCAAGACGGTGGAAGAGAAGGTCGTTGATCCCGACATGGAGATCTCTACGGAAGTGGCCAAGCGGACCCTCGACGAAGAGGCGGAGCCGGGCGATAGCCTGGGCATCAAGGTAGACACCAGCACTTTCGGGCGGATTGCCGTACAGACGGCGAAACAAATCATCATTCAACGGGTCAAGGACGCCGAGCGGGATAATGTCTATGAGGAGTACAAGGATCGTGTCGGAGAATTGATCAACGGCTTCGTCCAGCGATTTGACGGCGGCAGTATTATTGTGAACCTGGGACGGGCGGAAGGGATTATCCCGGTTGGTGAGCAGATCCACCGGGAGACCTACAAGCGGGGCGAGCGCATCCGCGGCTACATCTTTGACGTGAAGAAAATCACCAAAGGTCCGCAGATTATTCTCTCCCGGACCCATCCGGGTTTCCTCAAGGCTCTTTTTGAAATGGAAGTCCCGGAGATTTCCGAAGACCTCATCGAAATTGTGAGCGTCGCCCGGGAACCGGGCAAGCGGGCCAAAATTGCCGTAAGAACAAAGGATAAGGATATCGATCCCGTGGGCGCCTGCGTGGGAATGCGGGGCGCCCGGGTGCAAAGCGTCGTCCAGGAACTGCACGGCGAAAAGATCGACATTGTTCCCTTTGCAGATGATCAGGCCAAGTATGTCTGTTCCGCCCTTTCGCCGGCCAAGGTCAACCGGGTCTTCATGGATGACGACAACCGGGCCATGGAAGTGATTGTTCCGGACGACCAATTATCCCTGGCCATCGGCAAAAAGGGACAAAATGTCAGACTGGCCGTGAAATTGACGGGATGGAAGATTGACGTCAAGAGCGAGTCTATCGCGGCAAACCAGGAAGAAGAAGGGTATTTGGCTCTGACGAAGGTCCCGGGCATTGATGAGGCGACAGCAGAACAATTATTCAATCAGGGATTGAAGAACGTGGCCGCCCTGGCCGCAGCCGATGTCGAATTCCTGTCCTCCATTCCGGGGATTCCTCCAGAGCATCTTGCCGTCTGGATTGAGGAGGCGGGAAAGCTGATTGATCAGGAGAATCCAGCCCAGCCTCGTCAAAGAGAAAAAACGGGCCGGACATCGGTAAGGATGGATACATGAAGCATGGGGGTAAGCATGTCAAAAAAGAGAGTATATGAACTGGCCAAAGAGCTGGGCATCGAGAACAAGGAACTGATCGCTCGACTGGAAAAGCTGGGTATTACCGTGAAGTCCCACTCAAGCTCACTTGAAGACAGTGATGTGGAGCGCCTGAAGCGGGACATCCATGCCGCCGAACCCCATGAAGTGGAGGAAAAACGGATTAAATCTACTGTGATCCGCAGAAGGGCTGTCCGTCCCGTGGTAGAGGAAGAGCAACCGGAAGTTCCGGAAATCGAAGTGGCGAAGGCCGCTGTCAAGCCGCCAAAGAAAGAAAAGCCGGAGCCGGCCGTCGGCAAGGAAGCGCCCTTGCCGGCAACGCCTTCCCGCGAACCCGTCATCGAGGTGAAAACAGAAGAAATCCCCAAGAAACCCGAGGAGACGACGCCAATGCAAAAAGACACCGTCGTCTCTCCCGTTCCTCCACCGCCTCGACCGGAAGGGAAGAAGCAGCCGCCGGAAGAAATGGCGAAGGGACCGGCGCCGCAGACGGGAACCGCCACGATTGTGGGACGAAAAGAACTTCCCAAACCGCCGGCAATCAGAATTGTCAAGGACATCACGCCGCCGCCCCCGAAGGGCATCGAGCCCCCGCCCGTTCGCCAGGACATCGACAAAACCAAAAGAAAAGGCGCGAAGGCCCCGGTGGAAGTCGTCATCGGGGATAAACTGGCCATGCGCAAAAAGGCCATGATCAAGAAGGTTTATGATAAAAAGGGCGTCCGTTTCGACGTGATTGAACGGGATTACCGGCCAGGCAAATGGAAGGAAGAAAAGCAACCCGCCGTTGTAAAAATGAAAAAAACGGAGATTACCGTTCCCAAAGCCGTCAAACGGCGTATCAGGATCGGGGAAGCTATCGCGGTCGGTGAGCTGGCCAAAAAGATGGGGATCAAAGCCGGTGAGATCATTGCAAAACTGATGGGGCTGGGGCTGCTGGCCACCATTAACCAGGCCATTGACAGCGACACGGCAACGCTGATTGCCGGTGAATTCGGATACCAGGTCGAGACGGTCGCCGCCGAATTTGAGGAACCTCTGCTGAAAGCGGATACCTCCTCCGAGAATCTAAAACCCCGTGCGCCGGTCGTGACGATAATGGGGCATGTGGATCATGGCAAGACCTCGCTGCTGGATGCCATCCGGCAGACCAATGTCATCGACGGCGAGGCGGGCGGCATCACCCAGGCCATCGGCGCCTACCATGTGCAAATCAAGGACAGGGATATCGTTTTCCTCGATACACCCGGCCATGAGGCCTTCACCGCCATGCGGGCCAGGGGTGCGCAGGTGACGGATATCGTGATTTTAGTTGTCGCTGCCGACGATGGCGTCATGGATCAGACAGTAGAGGCCATCAACCATTCCCGGGTGGCCGGGGTTCCGATTATGGTGGCGATCAACAAGATTGATAAGCCGGGGGCGGACACGGAGAAAATCAAGCAGGGTCTCACGCAGTATCATCTGGTTCCGGAAGAATGGGGGGGAGATACCATCTTTGCAGAGATCTCCGCCAAAAAGAAGCAGGGAATTGAAGAGCTGCTGGAGCTGATTCTCCTGCAAGCGGATATCATGGAACTCAAGGCGGACCCGGACCTGCCGGCGCGCGGCGTTGTCATTGAGGCCAAGCTTGACCGGGGACGGGGTCCGGTGGCGACCGTTCTGATTCAGAATGGGACCTTGAAAGAAGGTGACGCCTTTGTCTGCAAAACGGAGTCCGGACGCGTGCGGGCGATGATCAACGATCAAGGCCGGCGGGTTCGGCAGGCGGGTCCGGCCATGCCCGTGGAGGTCATCGGATTTTCCAAAGTGCCGTCGGTGAGCGCGGAATTTGTCTGTGTGGACGACGAGAAGAAAGCCCGCCATATCGCCGAGTACTGGATCCGGAAAGAACGGGAACGGGAGCTCTTGGCGACGTCCAAAATCACACTGGAACAGTTATACGAAAAAATCAAGGAAGGCACCAAAGATCTCAATATCATTGTCAAAGGGGACGTACAGGGCTCCATCGAAGCCCTGACGGAAGCCCTGAATAAACTCAGCACGTCGGACATCAAACTGAAAATTATCCACAGCTCCACCGGAACCATCACCGAAACGGATGTCATGCTGGCATCGGCGTCCAATGCCGTCATCATCGGCTTCAACGTCCGGCCGGACAGCCGTGTTGCGGAAATTGCCGAGCAGGAAGGCGTGGATATCAAGCTTTACGACATTATCTATAACGTGATTGCCGATGTGAAGGCAGCCATGGAAGGATTGTTGGATCCCGTTTTCAAGGAAGTGGTGCAGGGTCGGGCTGAAATTCGCGATCTGTTTAAAATTACCAAGATCGGGACCATTGCCGGCTGTTCCGTGCTGGACGGGAAGATCTCCCGGAATTCCGGTCTCAGGGTGCTCCGCGACGGCGTTGTGGCCCACGATGGGAGGATCGCGTCCTTGAGGCGGCTGAAGGACGATGTGCGAGAGGTGACCGCGGGAATGGAATGCGGCATCGGCATCGAGAATTTCAATGATATTCATATGGGCGATATTCTGGAGGCTTACGTTAAGGAAAAAGTTGATAGAAAGCTATAGTTTGCATGGTCATCGGGTCGGGCGTCATTGAATTATGGATTGCGGAAAGCCATTCCCTCAAAGACAAGAGGGCGGTTCTGCGCAGGATATTGAAGCGGGCACAGAACGAATTCAATGTTTCCATCGCGGAAGTGGGGGACAACGATCACCGGCGGCGGGCAAAAGTCGGCTTTGCCATGGTCGGAAATGATCAGCGCTTCATCAACGGAAAGATCGATCACCTCCTGAGTTTTATCGAGCAGATGCAACTGGCCGAGGTGATCCATAGCAGGATTGAAATCACGGGTTTTTCCGGGGCGATGGATTCCTCCGAATTTACAACGGAAAAGTATGACGACTTTTAAACGGGCAGACCGCGTGGCGGATCTCATCCAGCGTGAAATCTCCGATATTCTGCTGAAGCAGGTCCGGGACCCGCGGATAGGCGCCGTCACGATTACGGGCGTCAAGGTAACCGACGATCTGCGCCTGGCGAAGATTTATTTCGTGGAGCTGGCCCAGGATACGATCCATGCGGAGACGCTGGCCGGGCTCGAAAAGGCGACCGGCTTTCTGAAGCGGGAACTCGGAAAGCGCCTGCAACTGAGGGTTGTGCCGGAGCTGATCTTCAGGGTGGACGCCTCCTTTGCCTACGGAAGCCGCATCGAGCGGCTGTTGGCGGAAATCAAACGGGAAGGGACTGGTGATGATACCCAGGATCGTTGACATCATAAACCAGAACGCGACTTTTCTGATTACGTCCCATGAACGGCCCGACGGCGACGCCCTGGGCTCTGAGCTGGCCCTCTACCATATGCTGAGCGCCGGCGGCAAGACGGCCGTCGTTTACAATCAGGATCAAACGCCCCATCATTACCGCTTTCTGCCTGGAGCCGACGTGATCGTCCATAAGCTGCCGCCGACGGAAACCTTCGACGCCGCCTTCATCCTGGACTGCAGCGAACTGGAGCGGGTGGGCCGGGAAGCCGGTCGAATCAGGAAAATCAGGCAGATCGTCAACATCGATCACCATGTATCAAATGGCGGTTTTTGCGACGCCGCGCTGCTCGACGCCGGGGCCAGTTCCACCGGGGAGCTGATATACAGGCTGGCGGAGGCGATGGCGCTGACGCTGACGCCGGAGATGGCCACGAACCTTTATGCCGCCCTGCTGACCGATACAGGCGGCTTCTGTTACGGAAACACCAGCCGGGACTGCCTGGTAATCGCCGGGCGGCTCGTGGAGAACGGCGCCCGTCCGCAGTGGATCTCGGAAAATCTCTATGAGAACGCCCCCCTGGTGAAAATCCGGCTTCTGGCCGTTGTGCTGGAATCCCTGGCGCTGGATCTGAACGGCAAGGTCGGGTCCATGATCGTGACGCTGGAAAACCTCGCCAGGACCGGCGCCCTGCAAGAACATACGGATGGTTTTGTGGACCTGCCGCGCACCATTGAAGGCGTTGAAATATCCATTCTCTTCAGTGAGTTGGAGGAAAATCATTTTAAACTAAGTCTCCGCTCCAAGGGGCGGTTCGACGTGGAGCGCGTGGCCAGAAAATTGGGAGGCGGCGGACATGTCAATGCAGCCGGTTGCCGGATCAGGGGGGATATCGCCACAGTCAAACGGCTGGCGCTGGCCCAGATCGAGGCCATCGACTGAATGAACGGGTTTGTGGTCATCGACAAACCCGCCGGGATGACGTCTCATGACGTCGTGGCCGGAATCCGCCGCGTGCTGGGCATCAGAAAGGTCGGCCATACCGGGACACTGGACCCCCTTGCAACCGGCGTTTTGCTTGTCGGCATCAACGAGGCCACCAAGCTGATCCCGTTCTTTGACAGACATCGCAAGGATTATCTGGCGACGATGCATCTGGGCGTCGAAACGGACACCCTGGACCGGCAGGGCCGGATCATCGCACAGCAGACGCCTTCGGTAACGCCGGACGAGGTTGCAGCGGTGCTTAAGACCTTTGTGGGGGAAATAACGCAGATCCCCCCGCGATATTCCGCGGTTAAATTCCAGGGACGGCCTCTGTACGCCTGGGCGCGCAAAGGCATTGACATTGACATCGAACCGCTTTCCCGCACGGTGGAAATTTACAGTATGACGGTGGACCGGATCGACCTGCCCGATGTGGTTTTCCGTGTTTCCTGCAGCAGGGGAACCTATGTCCGCTCGATCTGTGCGGATGCGGGGAAGAAACTCGGCTGCGGCGCCTGTCTGACCGAGTTGCGCCGGATGGCGGACGGCCCCTTTATGGAAAAGTCCGCCTTGCAGCTCAATGGATTGACACCCGAGCGCCAGCGACAAATGATCGAGGCGGGCCTGATACGCCTGACAGATACCCTGCCGGGACTGCCGGCCATTACGGTGGATGCGACACTGATGGCCAGATTGAAAACGGGTGGTCAACCGACGGCGGATAATCTGCGGGGACATGATATCCCTTTTCTTGCCGGGGGAGATATGGTAAAGTTTATCACGGCCGGGCGGGATCTGGTTGCGGTTGCAAGGACGCTTTATGCGTCGCAGGAGATGCCGACCATGACTGAAAAAACGCGGATTTTTGAAATTTTAAGAGTCTTTAACGAAGTTTGATCAAAGGAAATACAGTGTGAAAGGGAGGGAAAAAAGCTGTGTTAGATGTAGAAAAAAGAAAAGACATTATCAATAATTTCCAGTTGCACGCGTCCGATACGGGGTCGCCGGAAGTTCAGGTTGCACTCCTGAGCGCCCGCATCACCTACCTGACCGATCATTTCAAGGAGCATAAAAAGGACCACCATTCCCGGAGAGGTCTGCTAAAGCTCGTCGGTCAGCGGAGGCGGCTATTGGACTATATGAAGAACAAGGATCTGGAGCGGTACCGGGCTATTATCCAGCGTCTGGGCTTGAGAAAATAACTTCGGCAGTACGGCTGGGCTAACGGCAAATGGTTAAAGGCAAGGAGGGATAAATAGGGACAGAAACCCTATTTCCCTGCTGTAAAATAGGGTTTCTGTCCCTATTTATCCTTGTCCTTAACCATGGGCCTTTAGCCTTTCGCCATCAACCACGATGAAAGGAAAAGGAAAATTATGAAAGAAGTATTCAGTGCGGAGTTTGCGGGGAGAACCATCTCCCTGAAAGTGAATTATGTCGCGGCGCAGGCGGACGGCGCCATTCTTGCCGTTTACGGCGATACCGTCGCCCTCGTAACGGCGGTTTCTCTGAAAACCGGCAGGGAAGGCATCGATTTTATGCCCCTGACGGTCGATTACCAGGAAATGACCTATGCAGCGGGCAAGTTCCCGGGCGGGTTCTTTAAACGGGAGGGCCGTCTCAACGAACGGGAAATCCTGACGTCCCGCATGATCGACCGGTCGATCCGCCCGTTGTTTCCCAAGGGCTATCGATTTGAAACGCAGATCATGGCGACGCTGCTGTCCGCGGACAACGAAAACGACGGCGGCGTGGCGGCGATGCTGGCGGCTTCCGCCGCGCTGGAAATATCCGACATTCCCTTCAAGGGACCGATCGCCGGTGTGCGCATCGGGCGCCTGGAGGGCCGGATGATCTGTAATCCCTCCCAGGAGGCCCTGAAGCTAAGCGATTTCAATCTCTTTCTTGTGGGGCGGAAAGTTCCCTCTCCCACCGGCGCCGGGTACGATGTCAACCTCGTTATGCTGGAAGGGGAAGCCTCGGAAGTGGATGAGGATGTCCTCGTGGACGCCATCAACTTCGGGCTTGAGAATCTAAGACCCGTCATCGACCTGCAGGACAGCATGCGCGCGGCCATCGGCAAGGAAAAAAGGGCTTTTATACCCGCTGTTATCGACGAGGGGCTGGCCTTGCGGGTTGAGGAAACAGCCCTGCCGGCTTTGGAAGAAGCCTACCGCCTGCCCCGCAAACAGGAACGATACGGCCGGCTCGGTCAGATCCGGGAACAGACGATTGCCGCGCACACCGCCGATGACGCCGCTCCAAAGGGGGCCATCGCCGCGATTCTGGACAAACTGGAGCGGCGCGTGCTGCGCACCATGATCCTTAAGCAAAATACCAGAATCGACGGCAGGTCGATGGCAGAAGTCCGCCCGATCAGTGCGGATGTTGGCCTTCTGCCGCGCACCCACGGCTCGGCGCTTTTCAACCGTGGTGAAACACAGGCCCTCGCCGTCGTGACGCTGGGGACAGCATCGGACGAACAGCGCATGGATTTTGTCAGCGGCGAGGAAAGACGCAAATTCCTGCTGCACTATAATTTTCCACCCTACTGCGTGGGTGAAGCCAAACCTCTGCGCAGTCCGGGTCGACGGGAAATCGGCCACGGAAACCTGGCCCGCAAGGCCATCATCCCGATCCTGCCATCCCCGGAGGTCTTTCCCTATACGATCCGCATCGTCTCCGAAATTCTTTCCTCCAACGGCTCGTCGTCCATGGCCACGGTGTGCGGCGGCAGTCTCGCCCTCATGGACGCCGGCGTCCCGGTGAAGGCCCCCGTCGCGGGCATCGCGATGGGGCTCTTGAAGGAGGGCGACGAGGTGGTAGTCCTGTCGGACATCCTGGGCGACGAGGATCATGCCGGAGACATGGATTTCAAAGTCTGCGGCACCCGCAATGGCGTCACAGCCATGCAGATGGACATCAAGATCGACGGACTGACGGAAGCCATTCTGAGAAAGGCTATGGCCCAGGCCAGAGAGGGCAGATTGTTTATCCTGGACAAGACGGATGAAACCCTCAGCGGATCGAGGGCGGACATTTCCGCCTATGCCCCGCGAATCACGACGGTCAAGGTCAGACCCGAAAAGGTCCGGGACGTCATCGGTTCCGGCGGCAAGAATATCCGCCATATCATCAGTGAAACAGGCGTCACCATCGACGTGGAGGACGACGGCACGGTGACCATCGCTTCCAGCGACGCCGAGGCGGCAGCCCGCGCCGTGGCGATGGTGAAATGGCTGACGGAAGATGCGGAAATCGGCAAGATCTATGTGGGAACGGTGAAGAAAATCGTCGATTTCGGCGCCTTTGTGGAGATCCTGCCAGGAACGGAGGGGCTCGTGCATATTTCTCAACTGGCCAAGGAACGCGTCAACAAGGTGACCGATGTCCTGCAGGAAGGCGATGAAATCACAGTCAAGGTCCTTGAGATCGACAGGCAGGGTAAAATCCGCTTGAGCAGGAAGGAAGCGCTGGACGCCCATGTACAGAAAGACGATTCTCGATAACGGGATCCGCGTCATCTCTGAAGAAATAGACCATGTCCGGTCCATTTCCATCGGAATCTGGGTGCTGTGCGGCTCCCGTCATGAGGACCGCCATACGAACGGCATGGCTCATTTCATCGAGCACATGCTGTTCAAAGGCACCCGGAGCCGGACGGCCTTCGACATCGCCTCGGCCATCGACTCCGTGGGCGGGTTCATGAACGCATTTACCGGCAAGGAGCTGACCTCACTCTACATCAAAATCCCCGACTATCACCTGGCCATGGCCATCGAACTGCTGGCGGATATCTTCAATAACTCTCTCTTCGATCCTGAAGACATCGAAAAGGAAAAATCCGTGGTGCTGCAGGAAATCAACCTGCTGGATGATTCACCGGATGATTATATCCATGATTATTTCGATGAAAACCACTGGACTGACCATCCTCTCGGCTACCCGGTGTTGGGGCGCCGGGCGCTTGTGGAGAGTTTCGGCCGGGATGCAATTGTCGGTTTCGTCAATGACCATTACCGCGGAGAAAATGTTGTTCTGACAGCGGCCGGTCATTTAAAGCATGATGTTCTGACAGAACTGGTCAGCCGGGCATTCGGTTCTGTGCACGGCCACGGACGGCGGAACGGCGCCGCACCCCCCGAGGCTTCCGCCGGAATCTCCGTTCTTAATAAGGACCTGGAGCAGGTCCATGTGATCGTGGGCTGTCCCGCCCCCCATTCCATCAGCCCCCGCCGCTATGCGAGTTTTCTGCTGAATGCCGTTTTAGGCGGCAGCATGAGTTCGCGTCTGTTTCAGGAAATCCGGGAAAAGCGGGGTCTGGCCTACGCCATTCATTCTTACCTGACCTCTTATAAGGATACAGGCCTGCTGGGGATTTATGTGGGGACCAGCGGGGACCATGTACGGGATGTCGTCGGTCTGATCTTTGACGAATTGCTGCGCATGACAAATGTTTCCCTCACCGAGCGGGAATTGCACTCGGCCAGGGAACTGGTTAAGGGTAATTTTCTGCTGAGCATGGAAAGCACCGATAACCGGATGACCCGTCTGGCTACAAATGAGATCGCCTTCGGGAAGCATATCCCCCCCGAAGAGGTTGTGCGGCAAATTGATTGCGTAACCGCTGAAGAGATCCAGACTCTGGCCGGCGAGATGTTCAATCCATCCGCTATCGGCCTGGCGGCGATCGGCCCGATCGCCGAAAAGGATTTGACGCTGAGTATCCTGAAGTGCTGATATTTTGACATTACCTGTTGGGGCTGTGATCGAAGACGTTAAGGTTGCCATTCAAAAATTGCCGGGGAATGAAGATATGCCGCTTCCGCGATACATGACGGAGCACGCAGCCGGCCTGGATTTATTTGCGGCCGTACGGCAGGATCTTGAGCTGTCTCCCGGGCAACGGGAGATGATTCCGACCGGGCTGGCCATCGCCCTGCCGGTGGGTTACGAGGCCCAGATCAGGCCCCGCAGCGGGCTCGCGTGGAAGAACGGCGTCACGCTCGTGAATACACCGGGCACCATCGATGCCGATTATCGGGGAGAGATCGGCATCCTGATGATCAATCATGGCGATCGCCCTTTTGTCGTCCGCCGGGGGGACCGGATCGCGCAGATGATCGTGCAGCGCGTATGCCGCGTCCGCTGGGACGTCCGGACTGAACTGAACCCGACGACCCGGGGCAAGGGGGGATTCGGACACACATAAATAGGAGACCGCTGAAACATGGCTTCGCCGCTTGCGAACCCTTTTTCATCGGTTATGCAAAACGCCAGACAGAGGCCATATCCCATGAAAAAACTTAAAACCAGCAAAACCATTCAGGAAATCAACGAAAAAATCAAACGGGGAAAGGCCGTCGTGGTGACGGCCGAAGAGATGATCGACATCGTTGAACGGCACGGGGATGCGGAGGCCGCCCGCCGGGTTGATGTAGTCACCACTGGAACCTTCGCCCCCATGTGTTCCTCCGGCGCTTTCCTGAATGTGGGTCATACGGCGCCCCGCATCAAGGCCGACAAGATGTGGCTCAATGATGTATCGGCCTATGGCGGTCTTGCCGCGGTCGATTGCTATATCGGGGCGACGGCGGTCGCCGAGGGCGATCCCTTAAACAGCGTCTATCCGGGTGAGTTCAATTACGGCGGCGGTCATGTCATTCAGGACCTTGTGGCCGGCAATGTCATCCGGTTGAGAATGGAAGGCTACGGCACGGACTGCTACCCGGCGCGCAAACACGAAAAAAATATCACGATCCATGATCTGCGGGACGCCATTCTGTTCAATCCGCGCAATGCCTACCAAAACTACAGTTGCGCCGTGAACATGTCCGACAAAACGATCTACACCTATATGGGAATGTTGCGGCCCCGCATGGCCAATGCGAACTACGCGACCTCTGCACAGTTGAGCCCCCTGTTCAACGATCCCTATTACAAGACCATCGGCATGGGAACGAGAATTTTCCTGGGCGGCGCCCAGGGGTTCGTAGCCTGGCCGGGCACCCAGCACAACCCGAGCGTCCCGAGGAACAAAAACGGCGTTCCCCGGGAGGGGGCCGGGACGATTGCCACCATCGGAAACCTCAAGGAAATGAGCCCGGAATGGCTGGTGGGCGCCAGCATGCTGGGATACGGGGTGTCTCTGTATGTGGGCATCGGCATTCCCATCCCGATTCTCAGCGAAGAAATGGCTCGATACACGTCGGTTAAAGATGAAGACATCGTCACACAGATTTATGATTACAGCATGGACTATCCGAAGGGCGCCCCGAAGAGCCTGGGGGAAGTCAATTACAAGGAACTCCGCAGCGGCACGATCATGCTGAATGGGAAAAAAGTGGCCACGGCGCCTCTTTCCAGCTATTATAAAGCCAGAGAAATCGCCAATCTTCTGAAAGAGTGGATCGAGCGCGGAGATTTTTTGCTGGGTGAACCACAGCAGCTCCTGCCGTCGGTAAGGGTCTGAATGGCTTAAAATGTCCTGAATTTATGTAACATGCCGTTATAACGGGTAAATCAACAAACGGATCAGGCAGCAGGGTCATTTGCAAAAATGACAATATTATCAATTAGTTAAGTGCATCACTGCCGACATCCCGGCGTAAATGTTGCGTTTTTTATCAAATAATTGACTAACAACATCATTTTTTTGTTGTAATTTGTTGATTTTTAAGGTATCGGGCAACCACGAGACACCGAATTCTTCTTAAGGGCAGCTTTAAAAAATGAAGGTTGGCCGGTACCTTGCTGGTTTCGTTTTGGTCATGGGCTTTCTGATTGCCTTCGGAAACAGAGGGCTGGTGGATAATTATATGATGCATGAACGGCTGGCCGCCCTCAAAAAAGCAAATCAGGATATTGCCCGGGAAAACAAGGACCTGAGAAAAACGATTGTGCTTTTGCGGAGCAAGTTGCCCTATGTAGAAATGGTGGCGCGTAATGAGCTCGGCATGGTTAAAAAGGGGGATCTTGTTTATCGATTTTCCCAGTAGCTCAGGGTCCCAAAACGCTTTTCTCGATCGAGCGGTCGTTGCATGTCGAAATTGACGGATCTGTTTTCACGCGGGAAGCGATCTAAGGCGGCCGGAGACGGGCCGGGCGGCCCGTCCATGGGCAAGGATTCCTCGCCCGGCGGCGCGCATCCCGCAGCAGAAAAAACTTCCCGCTTCAAAGTGCCGGCAAAGCTGAGCGCCGCCCTGAGCTTTATTCCCAATCTCAAGTATATATTCGCAGGTAAGAAACAGCTGGTCGGCCTGGATATCGGCTCCGGTTCACTGAAGCTTGCCGAAATTCTGGAGACCAAGACCGGCTTTCTTCTCAATCATTTTTCAGATATTTCTCTCGATAAGGGGACCATTGAAGACGGGATTCTGGTCGATCCGGAGGCCCTGACGGAAAAGGTCAATATCCTCTTCAAGGGAACCGGGCTTCAGGGGAAAGCGCTCGTTGTGTCGATTTCCGGACATGCCGCAATTGCCAAGAAAGTCACCTTCCAAAACATGGAAGAACCAGAACTGCGTGATATGATTCATGATGAAGCAAGCAAGTACCTGCCCTTCGACAACATGGACGATGTCAATTATGATTTTCAGATCCTGGGACAGAATGAATACAACCCCAATCAGATGGATGTCATGCTCGTCGCCGCCAAGAAGGACGTCATCGCGGATTATATTGAAGCCATCGAAAACGCAGGGTCGACGGTCATGATCATGGACGTGGATACCTTCTGTCTGGAAACCGTATACGAGGCCAATTATGATTTCGATCCCGCGGACATCGTGGCCATGGTCAATATCGGCGCCAGCATTACCAACATCAATGTCGTCAAGGGCGGCATGTCCATATTCACGCGGGACTTCACTCTGGCCGGCAACACCATCACGGAGGCCATCCAGTCCGGGCACAGTTTGACTTTTGAAGCCGCCGAAGCCATGAAAATCGACGGACCGGACGCGGACGACATGGCCCGGGACACATTCCGCAAATCCCTGCTCAGCTATGCCGACCCGATCTGTACTGAAATCGAAAGATCCATTGATTATTTCCGATCCACCTCGGGCGGCAACAACATCAAGAAAATTCTCCTTTCGGGAGGTGTCGCCGCCATACCCGGGATCACGGGCGATCTGTCGCAACGGCTCGGTATCGAGACAGAAGTTCTGAACCCCTTCAGAAAGATTGATTGGAATAAAAAAGTTCTGAACCCCGAACGGATCGACGAGATCCGGCCCATCGCCGCCGTAGCCGTGGGCCTGGCCCTGCGCAAAGTAGGTGATAAATGATCAAGATCAATCTTCTTTATCGTTCTGTAGAGGAGAAGGAAAAAAAGACGAATATCGCACGTCAGCTGGCCATCGTTCTCGCCGTCACGGTGATTTTCGCGATCGTGATCGCTTCCGTTCAGATTGTCATGATGCGCAGCATCGCGAACATCGAGGCGGACATTAAAACCAGAGAAGCCCGGCTGGCCGTTTTGAAAAAGATCCTCGGTGAAATCGAAGACATCAGGGAGGAAAAACGGATCATAGAGAAGAAGTTGGCCGTCATCAAACGTCTCGAAGAAGATCGCCTCTATCCGGTGCGCCTGCTGGATGAGGTCAACACTCTGGTCCTGCCGAAGGATATCCGGCTCACAAAAGTGTCGGAACATGGACCCCAACTGAGCATCGAAGGTGTGGGCCGGGACAATATCGCCGTGGCGCTCTTCATGAAAAATCTTGAACTGTCCGAATATATAGAATCGGTTGATCTGATTTCCTCCAGGCAGGTGACTATAGCCGGCGTGAATGTCAATCAGTTTTCCTTGTCCTGCGTGAAGAAAAGGTCATAGCCCATGGCAATCACCGTTGACAGTTTAAAAAACATGTCCCCCAGGATAAAAGTGATCTTGCTGGTGATTGCCTTTGCCTTGATCGGCTATTTTTATTATTCCCTTATCTTGCAGGGCGATATTGAAAAAAGGACATCGCTGCAGACCAAGCTTGCCGAACTGCAGGAGCAGGTGGACAGACAGGAACGCATTGCCTCCCAGAAAACAAAATATATCAAGGAGGTGGCCACATCGAAAGAGGCCTTCGAGGTGGCATTGACCAAGCTTCCGGACAAACGCGAGATTCAGCCGCTCTTCCAGTCTGTGGCGACAAGTGGAAAGGCCGCCGGACTGGACTTCCTGCTTTTTGAGCCGAAGCCGCCGCAAAAGACCCCGGAAGCCAAGCCGGGCGTCAAAGATAAAATCAAACCAGCGGCAGGGAAACCGCCGGTACAAGAGAAATTCTATGAGGAGATTCCCGTAACGGTGACGATTAGCGGTCGTTTCCACAATACCTTGTCCTTTTTCGAGCGGGTTGCGAGGCTGCCCCGTATTATCAATATTGAGAACATTACCATGGGAGAGGGCGCCGAGATCAAAGGGCGGGGCTGGGTGATAAAAACCAACTGCATCATCAAGACCTATATGTTTGTTGACAAGGGCAAATGAGACTAACTCATAAGACAAAAAAATTGAGAGCCGCGTTTTTCTGG
>JAUSOK010000080.1 GCA_030656035.1 Syntrophales bacterium | reverse complement strand
TACCGAAACTGACCTGATTTCCGAAGGGATTGCGACTGCTTTCATAAGCTTGTCACTTTTGACTTTGCTCATTAGCACCGAAACTGACCTGATTTCCGAAGGGATTGCGACGTTCCGAGAGGATACGACTTCGTCATGTCCCCCCCACTTTTCCGACAGGTTGCGCATCATCGGGCGTGAGAAAGCGGATAGACTTGCAGGCGCAAATAGGGTATGAGAGCGCTCAGGGTCCATGCGAGCGAGGACTGTTTTTTTGCATATTTGAAGTTCCGGAGAATGAAATTATGACACAAGCCCCAACATGCCCGGCCGCCACGCTTTTACCCGAAGAAAGGCGGCATGGGTTTATTGTCCGGCGCGTCGAACAGATTACCGAAATCCGCGTCACGGCCTACGAGATGGAACACGAACGGACAGGTGCCAGAGTCCTGCATCTTCATTGCGACGACCGCGAAAACCTCTATGCCATCGGCTTCCGCACCCCGCCGCCGGATTCCACCGGCCTGCCGCACATTCTCGAACACAGCGTCCTGGCCGGCTCTGAAAGCTATCCGGTGAAGGACGCTTTCAACGAACTACTCAAGGGCACACTGCAGACCTTCATCAACGCCTTTACCTATCCCGACAAGACCATTTATCCTGTGGCCAGCCAGGTCAGGGCGGATTATTACAACCTGGCCCGCGTCTATACCGATCTCGTCCTGAACCCCCGGCTGCTTAGTCATACCTTCGCCCAGGAGGGGCATCATTTCGAGTTGGCCGATCCCGAAGATCCGAACAGCGACCTGATCGTTTCCGGGATTGTCTATAATGAAATGAAAGGGGCCTATTCTTCGCCGGACAGCCTGATGTACAAGGCGCTGCAGGAAAACCTCTATCCCGATACGCCCTACGCCTGCGATTCCGGCGGCAGCCCGGAGGTGATTCCCTCGCTGACCTATGAACAATTCAAGGCTTTTCACCGCACCTATTATTCCCCGTCGAACGCCTACTGGTTCCTCTATGGAGATATTCCTACGAGGGATCACCTGGTCTTTCTCGAAGAAATACTGGCCGGTTTCGAGCGCGTCCATGTCGCTTCGAAAATTCCGAGCCAGCCCCGGTGGGACGCGCCGACGGCAGTGCGCGGTTATTATCCGGTGGGAAAAGCGGAGAGCCTGCAGAAAAAGACCACCGTCAACCTGGGCTGGATGTTGTCGGAAAACACCGACCACGATACGGCCCTGCTGCTGCAGATCACGGCCGGCGCCCTCGTCGGCAGCGCGGCCGGTCCCTTGCGCAAGGCCCTGATCGATTCGGGCCTGGGCGAGGATCTGTCGCCCGTCACGGGCCTGGAGCGCGACCTCAAACAGATCGCCTTCGCCGTCGGGCTGCGCGGCACGGATCCGCAAAAGGCTCAAAAAATTGAAAAGCTTATCCTCGATACGCTACAGCACGTGGCCGATGACGGCTTCGACCGGGAGCTTATCGAAGGGACGCTCCACCAGGTGGAATTTCACGGAAAGGAAATCCAGCGCGGAACCTTTCCCTACGGGATCACGCTCATGGGACGGGTCTTTCACACCTGGCTCTACGACGGCGATCCGCTGGCCGGCCTCAATTTCCCGCGGCTCATCGAAGCGGTGCGCCGGCGCTGGGTCGAAAACCCGGCGCTCTTTGAGGATGTGGTCCGCAAATGGTTCCTGGACAACCCGCACAGGCTGCTGTCTGTCATGGAGCCGTCTCCGGGCTATCTCGACGAACAGGAAGCCTCCTTCAAAAACAGGATGTCCGGGATCAAGGCGACCCTCCCGGCGGACGCCGTCGAGAAGATCCGCCAGGCCGCCGAGGCCCTGAAATCGTTCCAGGCGCAGGCGGATGGGCCGGAAACGCTGGCCTGCCTGCCCCGGCTCAACGTCCGGGATCTCGAAAGAACGGTGGAGACGATCCCCACGGAGAGGCTCAGCATCGGCGGCGTTCCCGCGCTGGACCATGAACTCTTCACCAACGGGATCGTCTACCTGGATCTGGCCTTCGATATTTCCGATATTCCGGAGGAGCTGCAGCCCTGTCTGCCGCTGCTCGGAAAGTTCATGACCAACATGGGGGCCGCCGGCCTCGATTATGAACAGATGGCCAAA
>JAUSOK010000078.1 GCA_030656035.1 Syntrophales bacterium | reverse complement strand
CGTCAGCGCCGATTTGAGGATCGTCAGCAAGAGAAAGGCGCCGACCATTCTGACGCCCCATCTCGGAGAAATGGCGAGAATGACGGGAAAGTCCGCAACCGAGATTGACCGGCAGAAAATCGCCGTCCTGCAAAAAACGGCAGGAGATCTGGGGGCATTGGTCGTCCTCAAGGGCGCCCATTCCCTGATCGCATGCCCCGATGAACGGGTCTTCATCAATTTGAGCGGCAATTCCGGGATGGCGACGGCCGGTTCCGGCGATGCGCTGACCGGGGCGATTGCCGCCATGTTCGGTCTCGGTCTGCCGCTGGAAGAGGCCGTTAAAAAAGGGGTTTTTATCCACGGCGTCGCCGGGGATCTGGCCGCAGCGGAAAAAGGCGAGGACGGGATGACCGCTCAGGATATTCTGGATTATCTGCCGCAGGCGATGAAACAGGATCGCGAGGGACCGGCGGAACCTTTCCGGAGTCGATATGCCGGGCCGATCGTGGTGTAAGCGCCCCTCAACTCACCCATCTGACAAATTCGCTGATATCCGCCCTGACTCGCTGGAAGCGGTTTAGGGGATAATCGGGATCAGGATATCCCAGCACCACGCCCATGACGATGCGCCGGTCGTCCGGAATGGCGGCGATTTTGCGCAACAGTGCCGGGTAGCCGACGGAGACGGCCATGATGCAGCTGCCGATTCCTTTGTCATGGGCTGAAAGACACAGTGTCTGCAGGACGAGGCCGATATCGAGCATGGCGTATTCCACGAGGCTTTTGGCGTCAATGCAGGCAACGACCAGACAGGGTGCGTCAAACAGCAGGAACATATTTTCATAGAGCCGCATGCGTCCCTCCTTGTCCTCCCGCGCGATGCCCATCGCCGTCAGCACGATTTTCCCGTTTTCCTTGTATCGTTTATTCAGATGCTCCGGCCAGACCTCCGGCATGGGAATCTCCGGAGAGAAAGCCTCACCGGCGACCATCTTGCGGTGCTTTGTCGTTCTGAATTCATCCAGGGCGTTTCCCGTGAGGACGACGAACTCCCAGGGTTGCGTATTTCCCCAGGACGGCGCCCAGCGCGCCTGATCGAGGATCTCCCGCAGGACCTCCTCCGGGATGGGGTCTCTTCTGAATTTACGGATGCTGCGTCTCCCTCTGATAGCCTCTTCCAATGTCATCGTTTCCTCCCTGTCACCATAACGAAACCGCTGAAAATGCCCTCGCCGCGTGCGAACCATTTTTCATCGGTGATGCGATCATTCTTTCATATCACGATTTCATATCCGCCGGACGCCGCTTCAGCAGTTGATTGCAGAAAACCGTTTGCACGGGCTCGTCCTTTTGATTCAGTGTGGTGCACCGGAAACGGACCGTGCCGCGGTTGGGGCGGGAGGCCGACGGGCGGACCTCGACGACTTCGCCCACGGCCCGCAGCGTATCGCCGGGATGGACGGGCCGGAGCCAACGCAGTTCGTCGAAACCCGGCGATCCCAGATTGTTGGCCAGCACGCCGGTCTGCAGCAGCAGACGGAACGAGACGGCGATCGTGTGGATGCCGCTGGCGATCAAGCCGCCGTAAATCGATTTTTCTGCAGCGACGCGATCCGTGTGAAAGGGCTGCGGATCGAAACGCGCGGCAAAATCGATGATCGCACTATCCGTCATGGTCATGCCCGGCGACTCGAAGCGATCCCCCGGTTTGAAGTCTTCAAAATAATAGGTCTTCATAGTTCAGAGACGTCTTTCCATAATGAAGTCCGTAACGGTGAAAAGGGCGGTCTTGGCCTCGGAATCCGCAAAAATGCCCAGGGACGCCTTGCCCTTGTCAATGTACGTTCCGGCCTTGTTCAAGGCTGTGCTGATGCCGTCGTACCGGTTGATGATGGTCACGATTTCGCGTATGGCGTTTCCGTCTGCGCCCTTGCTTTCAATGATTTTTCTGATCCGGTCCTTTTCGGCGGGGGTGCAATGTTTGAGGGTATGGATCAACGGAAGCGTCATTTTCCCCTCTTCGAGGTCCTTGCCGATGCTCTTGCCAAATTCCTCTTCCTTGGCCGTGTAATCCAACGTGTCGTCGGTGATCTGAAAGGCCGATCCGAGCCGCAGGCCGAATCCGGCCAGGGCGTCGATCTGCTTCTGTGTAGCGTTGCCCAGGATCGCGCCCGAGGCGCAGGCCGCAGACATCAGGATGGATGTCTTTTTCTCGATGATGGTCAGGTAGTCCGCTTCGGTGATGTCGATATCGCCGCATTTGACGAGCTGGAAAACCTCGCCCTCGGACATGACATTGGTCGAGGCGGACATGAGCTTGATGACGGCCAGATTGTCTTCGTCGGCCATGAGCTTGAAGGCCTTGGAGTAGAGAAAATCGCCGACCAGGACGCTCGCGGCATTGCCCCAGAGGTTGTTCGCCGAGACCTTCCCGCGCCGGGTTTCGGCCTTGTCGATCACATCGTCGTGCAGTAGCGTCGCCGTGTGGATGAATTCGATCACGGTCGACAGGGTGTAACATTTCTGCCCCCGGTAACCGCACAGGTCGGAGCAGATCAGCAGCAGCAGGGGCCGGAAGCGCTTGCCGCCGCTACCGATAAGATGCTGAATGATTTCGGGAATCAGATCGATTTCAGAGCGCAGGTGAAAATCCATGCATTCTTCCACGCGCTTCAGATCATCGCTGTAACGTTGAAACACATCCTGCATCTGCATAAAAGGGGAGCCCTTGAGATTGGATTTCGGGAACTATAATTTAACGACCCGGGATTGTCAAATAGTAAGAAAGTCTGGTAGGAGGTAAGCTTGAAATAGAGCCCTTATTTATACCTGAATCCGTGACTCCGCTTTGAGTGAGGGAGTCTTTCCTGCTTTGGGGCGTTATTTTGTCGGCCTTACCGCTTCATGAAGCCGGTGCCGTAAAAAATGGCCTCCGGTTTTGCTCTGTGTCCCTCGCTCTTTGATAATCAAACCGTTTTACGGCTGCTCTGATCG
>JAUSOK010000074.1 GCA_030656035.1 Syntrophales bacterium | reverse complement strand
CTGGGCGCCGTTTGCGAGCTTGCAGAAATGGCCCCGCTGCTGGCCGCGGTTGTCTATTATCATCAGAGATGACGACTTCGTAAAAAAGTCCGGATGCTCAAGTTGCGCTGCATCCTTCGTCCGTCATTGCGGCGTACGTCCAAGTACTCCTCATGGGGAGGGGGCTTGACAGAGTCGTGTCCCCATACTTTGTGCGCCTTGCCTGCGGAGCTTTTTACGAAGCTGTCCGGGATTCAACAGTTTTTCGACTTTTTCATGCACTTTTCGGCAGGAACGGGGCAAATCCGTATTCCTTGTCCCGGACGCGAAAAACGGCTCGGTCCTCTTCATTCTCGATCAGTTTCCCTTCGATGATGCGCTTACAGCCAAAATCATAGAACGTTATCTGGTGCGTGGGCATTACTTTTTCGTCGATGCCTTTGGCTTTGTAGGACTGTTGCTGCTCTTCGGCGGACAACGCCCGCATGGTCAGCTTCTGACAGCGCTCCCGGTTTTCTTCGTCCCCGCAGCGGATGTCAACCACATAATTTCCGTGAAACTTGATGGGCATCTTGATTTCCATGGAACCTTCTCCTTCCCGGTATGTAAAAATCATGGAGCCTATACCATACTTAAACGTGTTTATCCAGATGCGTCGCCGAAAAAATGATAAATAACGCAAAAGCGGTCGTGCATAATTTTTTTGGATGTGATAGGTGCAAGCATCCCGGAATGGTAAAAAGGCTGCTTCGTTCGTGCGACGGAGCCGGCGAAAAGGAAAACGGAGGTGACAAAATGATGGAACTGGGAACCATCGTTATGGTCGATCATCCCAGACATCCCTTCAATGGCTGTGTGGGTAAAGTCGTGGGAAGACGGGGGAACCGGACGCCCGATGATATGTGGATTCTGATCTACTTTGCCGATAAAATGAGAAGCTATCTGGTCCCGGAATCAATCCTGTCTGTGCAAACGTCAGGGTCCGCTCCTGATGATAAAGCCTTGCATTAATTCTTTTGAATGCCGGAGGCGGTTACGACACCGCTGATCAGCTCCGGCGGCGTAAGGTCAAAAGCCGGGTAATACCCTTTCACCTTGGGCCCGCTGATGGGATTGCCCTGAAATTCAAGCACTTCCCGAGCTTCCCGCTCCTCGATGGGAATGTCCTCGCCTTTTAATGTCCGGCGGTCCGGGCCGCCGTAGGCGAGAATGTAAAAAGGGATCCCGTAATGCCGGGCGCAGATGGCCAACTGCAACGTTCCCACCTTGTTGGCCGCCACGCCATCCATGGCAACGCGGTCCGCGGCCGTAAAGATCTTCTGTACCATGCCCCGCGACATGCACCAGGCCGCCATATTATCGGTAATCAACGTAGTATCCATGCCCATTTCACTGACGGACCACGCGGTGAGTCTGGCCCCCTGCAGATAGGGTCGCGTTTCCGTGCAGAAGACCTTGATGTCCTTGCCGTTTTCCCGGGCATATTGCAGCATGTAGAGAAGACCGGCGCCGGCAAAACAGTGGGTCAGGATGGCGTCGCCGGAGACGAGCAGCGTCTCCGCATGCCGACCCGTATCCTGGGAAATCTCCCGTTGCCGAACGAGCGCCCGCTGCAAGTGTTCCAGAATGACCCCGGAAGGCTGTTGGTCGTCTCCGGCCTGATCGACTTTTTCCAGAAGTTTATGCAGCAGAGCGGCCAGATGAAAACCCGTGGGCCGTGTGGCTATAAGCAGCGACGCAGCCTTATTCAGTTGAACCCGGTACCCGGCCTGTCCTTCCCGTTCCAGCCTCCGGGCGGCGAGATATAGACCGAACCCGGCAGTGATCGCAATGTCCCCGGCCCCCTGAACCATCATCTCCCGAATGGCCAGGGCCACCTCCTCGGCTTCCGTGCAATAAACCGGCGTCACCGTGAGCGGCAGTTTTCGGCGGTCCACAATGATCAGCGCCTCGTCTTCCAGATAGACGCTATTTTCCAGATTCATCAACAGCGGTTCCGACACAATTCCTTCTCGCTTCCGAAATCTTACGACTTCTTATGTTTTTGCCTTGACAAAGGAGCTATTCCGTAATAACAGGTCGCGTGGGGGCTCAGATCTCGGCGATTGCCGTCCGGCCGCGAGGCCGACTTCTCCTGCATCATGGCACTTTTACAATTGAATGGCAAACAAGTTGTTTTTCCCTGTTGACTTCTATTTTGATCAGGTGAGTCTGGGATACTTCTCATATAATCCGCGGATGGTCAAGCAAGAAATAGAACGGCTCAGATCGTAAGGAATTTCTTATGATCTAACAAGACAAAAAGACTTTACAGAAGGAGGGTGGAACGTATGTATTTTGCCAAGGAACTGCTGGATAGCTCCAGCAAAATGAGGACAAAATGGGAAGACGAGGTCAAGAAGGTCATCGCCAAGACGCCGGATCAGAAACCTCGCTGGTCAACCGTGTCCGACCTGGAAATCAGGCGTCTCTACGGACCGGAAGACATCAAGGACATGGATTTTGAAAAGGATATCGGGTATCCGGGGCAGTTCCCCTATCTGCGGGGCAATCAGCCGACCGGTTATCGCGGCAAGTACTGGACTTTCCGGATGTTTGCCGGCATGGGCGACGCCAAGACCACCAACGAGCGCTGGCACATGCTGCTGAAGGAAGGCCAGACGGGCCTCAGTACGGCCTTCGATTTTCCGACCCTGATGGGTTATGACTCCGACTGTCCCAAGGCCAGGGGGGAATGCGGGAAGTGCGGCGTAGCCATCGATACCCTGGAAGACTTCATGCAGTTGGTCGAAGGCATCCCCATGGACAAGGTTACCACATCCATGACCATCAACCCGCCGGCAACGGCTCTCTGGGCCATGTACTGCGCCGCTGCAGAGATCAGGGGCATCCCCCTGACCAAGATCGGCGGAACGATTCAGAATGACATGCTCAAGGAATTCATCGCCCAGAAGACGCTGATGTGCCCCCCGGATGCATCGGTCAGGCTGATCAGCGATACCGTGGAATTCGGCACCAAGTATGTCCCCCGCTGGAACACGATCTCGATCAGCGGCTACCACATCCGGGAAGCGGGCGCGACGGCCGTTCAGGAGCTTGCCTTTACCCTGAGGGACGGCATGGAATACGTTGAAGACGTGATCCGCCGCAAGGGGCTCGACGTGGATGAATTCGCCCCCCGGCTGTCATTCTTCTTCAACTCCCACAGTGACTTCTTCGAGGAAATCGCCAAACTGAGGGCCGCCCGGAGAATCTGGGCCAAGGCCATGCGGGACCGCTACAAGTCGAAAGATGAGCGCTCCTGGTGGATGCGCTTCCATACCCAGACGGCGGGATGTTCCCTCACGGCACAGCAGCCCTACAACAACGTCGTCCGTACGGCTACGCAGGCCCTCGCCGCCGTCCTCGGCGGGACCCAGTCGCTGCACACGAACTCCCTCGATGAGGTTCTCTGCCTGCCTTCGGACCACGCGGTCCAGATCGCGCTCCGGACCCAGCAGATCATCGCCGAGGAAACGGGCGCGGCCAACACGATCGATCCTCTGGCCGGCTCCTATTTCGTCGAGGCCCTGACCAACGAGATGGAAGAGAAGGCCTGGGAATACATCCACAAGATCGACGAAATGGGCGGCATGGTGGCGGCCATTGAAAAGGGCTTCCCCCAGCTTGAAATCGCCGACGCCGCCTATCTCTATCAGAGGCAGATCGACTCCGGTGAAAAGATCATGATCGGCATCAACAAGTATGTCTCCGACGAAGCGACTCCCATTCCCCTGATCGAAATTGACGATTCCGTGGAAGCGCAGCAGATTGAACGGCTTCAGGCTGTCCGCCGGAAACGGGACGGCAAGGCCGTCAAGAAGGCCCTCGACGACATCAAGAACGCCTGCAAGAAGGGCGACAATGTCATGCCTTACTGCATCGAGGCCGTGAAAAGCCTGGCCAGCGTCCAGGAAATCTGCGACGTCTATCGGGAAGTCTACGGTGAATACCGCGATCCGGGACTCTACTAAGCAAATGAATGAGGAGGAATATTGAACATGGCAGAGAAGAAAATTCGTGTAATGGTTGCAAAACCGGGGCTGGACGGTCATGATCGCGGCGCCCGGGTGTTGGCCCGGTGCTTCCGTGATGCGGGCTTTGAAGTGATTTATACGGGCTGTCACCAGACACCCGAGCAGATTGCCTCGGCTGCGATTCAGGAAGACGTGGACGTGGTGGGCCTGAGCTGCCTGTCCGGCGCTCACCGCTATCTGTTCCCGGCTGTTGTCGAGCAGCTCAAGGAACGCGGCGGCGATGATATCGCCGTTGTCGGCGGCGGCATTATTCCCGAACAGGATTTCAAATTGCTCTATGACGCCGGTCTCAAGGCCATTTTTGTCCCCGGCGCAACCCTCGACGGCATCGTAGACTGGTTCAAGACAAATATTAAAACGAGAGACTAACATAATGGAAAGAGTGAAGAAAATTCAATCGGGAGACGTCCGGACCGCGTCCCGCCTGATCCGACATCTTGAAGACGGAATGCAGGAAGCCCGCTCCATGATGAAGCATCTTTTCCCGCTGACGGGGCATTCGCATGTCATCGGCATTACCGGATCGCCGGGCGCCGGGAAAAGCACGCTCGTGGACGGCCTGGTGGAAGCCTTCCGGAAAAAGGATAAAACCGTGGGGGTGCTGGCCGTTGACCCGACCAGCCCCTTTACGGGCGGCGCTATTCTGGGCGACCGCATCCGCATGCAGCGCCATGCGGAGGATACGGGCGTGTTCATTCGCAGCCTTGCGACGCGCGGCGCCCTGGGCGGTCTGGCCAAGGCCGTGGGCGATGCGATCCACATCATGGACGTCATGGGAAAAGACATCGTCCTGGTGGAAACGGTAGGAACCGGCCAGCAGGAAGTGGATATTATCAATCACTCCCACACGGTGATCGTGGTTTTGATCCCCGGCATGGGCGACGAGATCCAGGCCATAAAAGCGGGCATTCTGGAGATTGCCGATATCTTCATTATCAACAAGGCGGACCGGGAAGGCTCTTCCAAGCTGCGCCGGGAAATCATGGCCATGCTGGACATGGCGCCGGCGTCCGCTTTCCCGGCAGGCTGGCGGCCTCCGATTCTCAAGTGCGATAACGCCTTTGAACCGGAGGGTTTCACCAAAAGCCTCTATGAAGTGTCTCAGACGATCGAGGGCCATTACCAGCACCTGGTCAACCATGGCCTGCTGGGCAGCCGGGTTCACCGGAAAACGGCGATGGAACTCAACGAAGCGATCCGCTGCTCCGTTCTGGAACCGGTGCTCAGCGCCCTGGCGGCGACCGGCGAGCTGGACGCAATGATTGACAGATTGATGAAAAAAGAAACGGACCCCTACACCCTGGCCGAAGAGATCGCACGGCGATATCTGAAAGTCTGTTCATAGGGGCCTACGGTTCATAGACCACGTAGCCCGGGAGAAACGCCGTTGCAGCGACCCGGGCTTTTTTTTGGGAGAAACAGTTATGGAAGATCCGATTGCAGAAACACTGGCCCGCTTTAACCGGGGACTGGTCCTCGTCTATACCGGCGACGGGAAAGGCAAGACGACCGCCGCCATCGGCCAGGCGCTGCGAAGCGTCGGTCACGGCAGCAGGGTTCTGATCATCCAGTTCATGAAAGGAAAAAAATACGGCGAGGTCCTGGCGTCGGAAAAATATCTGGCAGGCATGCTGACCATGGTTCAATGCGGACTGGATAGTTTCGTCATGAAAAACGACCCAGCCCCCGTGGATATCGAGCTTGCCCGGCAGGGCTTGGCCCTGGCCAAAAAAGCCGTTGCGTCCGGGGACTATCAGATGGTTGTCCTCGACGAAATCAATGTGGCTTTGGATTTTAAGCTTGTCGAGCTCGAAGATGTTATTGAAATCATCAAGACAAAACCGGTCTCGCTGGACCTGGTTTTGACGGGCCGGTACGCCCCTGCCGATGTGATTGAACTGGCCGATATGGTCAGTGAAGTCCGCGAGATCAAACATCACTACGCCCAGGGAATCAAGGAAAGGGCGGGAATAGAGTATTGAGTGAAGCGCGAGGGGAAGAAAAAAACCGCTGACGCCAAGGCGCCCCCTGAAAAGGCCATGAAGGACATCATGGCGCGCCTCCGGCAGCAGGGCGCGTCGGTTGTGAAGAGGATCGGTGTTTCCGACATCGTCGTTGATGAACGGGTTCGGCTGAAATGTCAGATCCCGGTATGCGACAGTTACAACAAAAACCTCATGTGCCCGCCCTTTGTCCCGTCCGTCGCCTTTTTCCGGGACGCCCTCGCACGCTACACCGGCGCCGTCCTGATACAGATTACGGCGCCGCTGCCGGAGGCCATGGCCGGCGGCCCCTCCGCCGAGGTTTACACCCCGGCGAAAAAACTCCATGAACTGGTCAATCTTGCGGAAAAATGGGCGTTTGTGTATCAATTTCGCTTCGCCACGGGATTGATCGGGGGGTGCTGCCGGCTCTGCGACGAATGCGTGGCCGTAAAAAAAGGTCGTGTCTGCCGCCACCCTTTCAAAGCCAGGCCATCCATGGAGGCCATGGGCATCGATGTGGTTGAAACGGTGGCCAACGTGCGTCTATCGATTCGTTTTCCGATTGTGAACGAAATCACATGGACCGGGGTTGTGCTGATTTAAAAGTATTTTGTGCATCGGTCCCATGTCGGCCGAACCAATCATTTTATGCAGGAGGAAATCATGGCTGTTTTGAAGGAGAGCGGCATCCCGCTCGGCAGGATGATGCTGGTTCCGAAAAGCGGGAACTTGACAAAAGAAGACCTGATCATTGAAGCGAACGGCATGTACCAGCTTCTGGAGAAGCCGGACTGCTTTGTGATCAAAAACACCGAGTGCTGCCGGAGCATCCTCGTCAAGGTCATGACCAAAGACGCCTGACAGGCCTTGCAGAGCGGTGAAGCGGCGAAAATGACGACTGCGTCATGTCCCCAGGCGTATGCCGCAACGACGAAGGATGCCGCGCAACGCTGCATCCGGACTTTTTACGCAGTCGTCATTTATTATCAAGGCGCCAGTCCAGTTGGCGGCATACCCCCCGGATAATTTTAACATCCTTCGAAAAGAGCCGGGTCCGGGAAAAAAACCGGCGAATGTGCAGCATCCAGTATTCGGGGTTTTGCGGATTGAGAAAACCGATTTTCTGCAGCAGGGCCTTTATCTGTTCATACATGTCCTCGATTTCCGCCGCCGTGGCAAGCCTTGGGGTAAAGGTTTCCAGATCGTTCCGCTGTGCCGTAAATATCTCATAACAGAGGATCATGACGGCATGGGAAAGATTAATGGATTTGAGCCGCTCTGACGTGGGAATCTTCACGAGGCCATGACAAAGTCTCAGGTCTTTATTGGCGAGCCCTCTGTCCTCGGGTCCGAAAAGCAATGCCACCCGGTTGTGCTGAGAGATATCGATCAGGTTTGCCGCCATTTCCCGGGGCGAAACCACCGGCCCCCTGACAGATCCCAATCTTGACGTGGTTCCCACAAGGTATTCAAAACCAGCCAGGGCCTCCTTCATGTCGTTCAAATAGACGATCTGATCGATCAGCTCCGCCGCAAAGTGCGTGGACGTCAGTTTCATCTCCGCCGGCGGCATTTCGCGGCCACCTACTACGAGAATCTTGTCGATGCCCATATTTTTCGCAACGCGCGCCACAGAACCGACATTGCCGGCGTATTTGGGTCCTTTCAGAACAATGGCGATGTTTTCCATCTTCACGCTTGCTTCCAATGATCAGCTCCCTTAACCGTCAAGTTATAAATTTAGCGCGGACTTTATCATAAAATACGACGTCCCCTCTTTTTTTATTGTTCCCGGAGGTCCATTTTGCTATCGTGGCGCACATGAACGAGCACCTGCGTAAACTGCTGAAAGACTCGGCGTCTGCCCTGAATGTCGCGCTTGAAGGGCGGGCGTTGGATCTCTTCGACCGCTATTACAGGGAACTGCTGATATGGAATGAAAAAATGAACCTCGTCTCCGTCCGCACGCCGGAGGAGATCGTGATTAAACATTTCGTCGATTCCCTTACACCGGCGCCCTATATCATTGCTCCGCAGGGCAGGCTGCTGGATATCGGATCGGGCGGCGGCTTTCCTGGAATCCCGCTGAAAATCGCCCGGCCCGCCCTGCATGTATCCTTGCTGGAAGCATCGCGGAAAAAAAGCTCCTTTCTCAGGCATCTGATTCGCCAATTGCCGCTGTCGCAGGCCGTGGTTATCCATGCCCGGGTCGAATCAGCGATGACAGACGACGCATACCGTCATACTTTCCAGACCGTTATTTCCCGGGCTGCTTTCAAGCTGCCTGACTTATTCACGATGGCCCGGTTTTTTCTGTCCCCGGGCGGCCTGCTGATCGCCATGAAAGGACCCCGCGGCGAAGAAGAAACAGTGCCCTCTCACGATTCTGGCCTGCGCTGCATCGCCTGTCACGACCTCAGCCTTCCTTATGACGGAGGCAGGCGAAAAATAATGATATTTCAAATAGATATATAATAGAAATTAATGGAAAAAATTGCTTCTAAAAAACCTTTTTTTGTGATAGCTTCGCGTGCAGTTTATCATGAATGATGAGCACAATCTTATTCTAATAATTCATGTCTAAAATCATATGCATCGCCAATCAAAAGGGGGGCGTGGGCAAAACCACGACCGCCATTAACCTTGCCGCGTCGCTGGCCACGGCCGAAAAAAAAACCCTGCTGATCGACTGCGACGCGCAGGGCAATGCGACCAGCGGTATGGGCATAGACGGACGGGGCGTTCGTGAAAAAAACATGTACCATGCCCTTATCGGCCAGACCTCTCTGAAAGAGGTCATTGTCAAAACGTTGATTCCCCATCTGGATCTGGCCCCGGCCAATCAGGAACTGGTAGGCATTGAAATAGAATTTGTTTCCCTTCCTGACCGGGAAAAAAAACTCCGCCAGCTGATCCGGAATCTCGGGGAGGGGTACGATTATTTGATCATCGACTGTCCTCCTTCGCTGGGATTTTTGACAGTCAACGCCCTTGTGGCGGCTGATTTTGTCATTGTTCCCCTCCAGTGTGAGTACTTTGCCATGGAAGGTCTCGGCCATCTAATGAATACATTAAAGCTGATCAAATCCAATCTGAATCCATCTCTGGCGCTGGGCGGAATTTTGTTGACCATGTTTGATACGAGAAATCTTTTATGCCATCGCGTGAGCGAAGACGTGCGCAAGTATTTCGGAAGCAGGGTGTTCGAAACCGTCATTCCCAGAAATGTCAGACTTTCCGAAAGCCCCTCCCATGGTCTTCCCATTATTCTCTATGACATCCGGTCGCGTGGCGCTGTTTCCTATATGGATTTGGCCAAAGAAATCATGACCAACGGGAGGCTGTAGGGCAATGCCGCAGAAAAACTCTTTGGGTAAAGGGCTGGGGGCCATGTTTCCCGACTTGCTGGAAGGTTTCAATAACCGGCCTTCCTTTGTGATGTGCGGCATTGAAGAACTCTCTCCCAACCGTTTTCAGGCCAGGCGGGATTTCAACGACAAGCAACAGCAGCAACTGGTCTCCTCCATCAAAAAAAGCGGGATCATCCAGCCCATTATCGTCAGAAAAGCCGTAGCGGGATATGAAATTATTGCCGGTGAACGCCGCTGGCGGGCGGCCCAGCAGGCCGGCTTACAGAGCGTCCCCGTGATCATTCGCGAGGCCCAGGATATCGAAGTCGCCGAGCTGTCTCTGATCGAAAATATCCAGCGGGAAGCGCTGAACCCCATTGAAGAGGCGGAAGCGTATCAAACCCTGACCGGCCAGTTTGGTCTCTCTCAGGAGGACCTGTCCACCCGCGTGGGCAAGGATCGTTCAACCATTGCAAACACCCTGCGTTTGCTTAAACTGCCGCCGGCAGTCAAAAACGCCTTGACTGAAAAGAAGATTACCAGCGGCCATGCACGGTCATTGCTGGGGATTGATTCTCCGAAAGAGCAGCTGAAAATTCTGGAGACTGTTTTAAAAAAGGCGCTCAGCGTCCGGGATACCGAACGCCTGATGCAAAATTTAAAAAAGACGACACCGGGGAAAAAACACCTTAAAAAGGACATCTACATCATGGATGTGGAGCGAACCCTCTCCAGGATCATGATGGCCAAGGTACAAATCTACTTGACTAAAAAGAAATCCGGTCGGATCGAAATTATTTTTAATTCAGCAGATGATCTGAACCGGGTGATCAAACTCCTGATGGATGAATGATCCCCTTTATTTATCCACAGGTGTTGATAAAGTTGTTTATAAAGGTATATGAAATTGGATATTCTCTGGGACAAAAGCATCAATATTATTAAAGATAAGATCAGCCAGCAGAACTTTGACACCTGGATAATGCCCATTAAGGTAACATCCCTGGAGGGGAACCAGGTTCATCTTTCTGTTCCAAATAAATTTTTCAAAGAATGGCTGATGGAGAATTATCGACCGATCATCACCGATGCCCTGTCGTCCGTTGCAGGTGTTGAACTCTTTGTAAATTTCATAATCAGCGGCGATGGGGGAGGGGCCGCCATGCAAGATCCGGTTGTGGAAAAAACAATACATGCAGCCAGAAAAACCGTTCGTATCAAAACGCATGCTTCTTTGAACCAGAATTATAATTTTAACCGGTTTGTGGTCGGGGCAAGTAACCAATTCGCCCATGCGGCGGCCATTTCCGTGGCCGAGAAGCCGGCAAAAAATTATAATCCCTTGTTCATTTACGGCGGGGTGGGACTGGGTAAAACTCATCTTCTCAACGCAATCGGACTTCATGCCGTATCCCTTTATCCTCAACTGAATGTCGTCTATGTCTCCGCGGAAGAGTTTCTCAACGAACTAGTAAGTTCGATTCGCTTTGACAAAATGCCCAAGTTTCGCGAGAAATACCGCAATATTGATTATCTACTGATTGACGACATTCAGTTCATTGCCGGCAAAGGAAAAACGGAGGAAGAGTTTTTTCATACTTTCAATACACTTCATGATTCCGGAAAACAGATTGTTGTTACCAGTGATAAATTTCCAAAGGATATTCCCAATCTGGAAGGACGGCTGCGGTCGCGGTTTGAGTGGGGCTTGATTGCCGATATACAACAACCGGAAATAGAAACCAGAATCGCCATTATCGAAAAGAAGGCCCAGGAGAACAAGATCAGCCTGCCGAAGAACGTGGCCCATTATATTGCCTTCCACGCAGAGTCCAACATCCGGCAACTGGAGGGATTTTTGATTCGTATTGCCGCCTATTCCTCTCTGCGTGAAAGGGAAATAGACTTGGAGCTGGCAAAAGAAGTGCTGAATAAAATCATTAGACAGTCTGAAAAGGAAGACGTTACGATTGATGATATTATTAAGACGGTTGCCATGAAAACCGGTGTGAAAATATCTGATGTCAAGTCTCAGAAAAAAAATAAGAATATTGTTCAGGCCCGGCAGATTGCTATGTATTTAGCCAGAAAGCTCACCACCTCTTCATTTCCGGATATTGGTGAAAAAATAGGGGGGAGGGATCACTCAACCGTTATTTATGCCAATAACAAACTAAAGCGGATGTTAGACGCAGATATTAAAATAAAAAACATCGTCGATGAAATTGAAAATATTTTACAACATCATCTCTGATATTAATAATTTTCATCAACATGACGACTATATTTATATAAATAATATTATTATAAATATCATTCATAAACAGACATCAACAAGACCTACTACGAATACTATTGTTTTAATAAATAACTAAAAACTTAAATAAGTTAATAATGAGCAGGGAGGGATTTATGGAATTTAAAATCGGGAGGAATATATTTTTAGATGGGATTCAGAAAACACTGGGAATTGTGGAAAAGAAGACCACGATGCCGATTTTGAATAATGTCATGATCAAGGCCTTAAAACAGGGAATAAAGATTTCTGCGACAGATAGGGAAATCGGCCTGGTGGCGGATTATGAGGCTAGTGTTGACTATGAGGGAGAGGTAACACTTTCTGCCAGAAAACTTTTTGAAATGATTAGAGAAATTCAGGGGGACACTATTCATTTTTATAAAAATGACCAGTGTCTGGTTACCTTGACAGCACAGAAAGTTATTTATAAAATCCCGGGCATTCCTGCCGATGACTTTCCTGCTGTTGTGATTAACGAGGATGTAAACTTTTTCAGAATGCGCGCTCAGATGCTGAAGGATATGATTATCAAAACAGCTTTTTCCATGTCCGGTGATGAGGTTAGAAAAAATCTAAATGGTGTTTATTTTGAATCGGATGAAGAGAAACAGGGAGTATTGAAGGCGGTTGCGACAGACGGTCACCGTCTGGCGCTGGTAAGTATTTATTCGGGAGATAAGGACTTTTTGAAGCTTGAGAAGGGTATTATTATCCCCAGGAAAGGGATTTTTGAAATCAGAAAGCTTCTGGAGGGTGAGACAGGTGATATTTGGGTCGGTGTTCAGCAGGGGATGTGTGTCATTAAAACAGATCATACAATGCTGAAAGTCAGTCTGATCGATTCCGAATATCCGGACTACCGGCGCGTCATTCCCACGGAAAAAGGGATTGATGTTCAATTTGAGAGAGAGGCCGTTCTGCATGCCCTGCGCCGGATGAATGTTATATCCAGTGAGCGGTATAGTGGGGTGATTGTGAAATTACAGGAAAATAAAATTATTCTCAATTCTACTAATCCGGATGTAGGTGAAGCAAATGATGAGATTGACGTCGTCTATCAGGGTGGTAATCTGGAAATAGGGTATAATGTGAATTACCTTATTGATGCCATCGAAGCGATTGATGAGAAAAATATTATTTTTGAGATGCGCCCAGGGATGAAGCCAGGGGTGATTCGGCCGGTGGATAATATTCATCACTTCTGTATTATTATGCCATTGAGGATCTGATTATATTGAAAGGATGATAAAATGTTTAAACAGATGAAAGATATGAGGAAAAAGATAACGGGCTATGAATGATACGGATATAAAAAAGACAGAAGATAACGGCCAGGTTTACGAAGCTGACAGTATTAAGGTTTTGGAGGGGCTGGAAGCGGTTCGGAAAAGGCCGGCCATGTATATCGGGAACACGGGCAAGGAAGGTCTCCATCATTTGGTCTATGAAGTGGTGGATAACAGCATCGATGAGGCCTCGGCGGGGTTTTGTGATACAATTACGGTGAGGATTCGTGTCGATAACAGTGTTGTCGTGGATGACAATGGTCGCGGCATTCCTGTGGATATTCACAAGACGGAAGGGGTATCAGCGGCAGAAGTGGTTCTGACAAAGCTGCATGCCGGCGCGAAGTTTTCCAATGAAAGTTACAAGATTTCCGGCGGTCTTCATGGTGTCGGTGTTTCTGTGGTGAACGCCCTTTCAAGTACGCTTGAACTGGAAGTGCGCCGGGACGGCAATGTGTATACCCAGTCCTATGTAAATGGTGTCCCCACGGCGCCGCTTGAAATGGTTGGCAAGACGAAGGGCAGGGGAACAAAGGTCACTTTCAAGCCCAATGAGGAAATACTTGAAGAGACGGAATACAGCTTTGATATTCTTTCGAACCGTCTGCGCGAGCTTGCGTTTTTAAATCCCGGTGTGAAAATCACACTGACAGATGAAAAGACCGAAAAAAACAGCGAGTTTTTCTATAAGGGCGGAATCCTCTCTTTTGTGGAATATCTAAACCGAAGCAAGAAAGTCCTGCACAAGGACCCCATTTATGTCAACGGGGCCAGGGAAGATTGCTATGTGGAAGTCGCCCTGCAATATAACGACACCTATGCCGAGAATATCTTCTCTTTTGCAAACAGCATCAACACGACTGAGGGCGGCACCCACATGATCGGCTTTCGCTCCGCGCTGACCCGTGTGTTTAATAACTATGCCGTCAATAATAAAATATTCAAGGACAGCAAGGAAACCCTCAAGGGGGAAGATCTGAGGGAGGGGCTGACTTGTGTGATCAGCGTGAAGGTAAAAAGCCCGCAGTTTGAAGGCCAGACAAAAACAAAGCTTGGAAACAGTGAAGTGAAGGGGCTTGTGGAAGGAGTAGTCTATGAAAAAATTGGAACCTATCTTGAAGAAAATCCATCCATTGCCAAACAGTTACTGAGCAAGGCCCTCGATGCGTCCCGCGCTCGGGACGCTGCCCGGAGAGCCCGGGAATTGACGCGGCGGAAAAGTGCACTGGAAGTGGGCGCCCTGCCCGGGAAACTTGCCGACTGCCAGGAGCGGGATCCGGCCCGGAGTGAGATTTATCTAGTGGAGGGAGATTCTGCCGGCGGTTCCGCCAAGCAGGGACGGGACCGGAAAAATCAGGCAATCCTCCCGCTGCGCGGGAAAGTTCTGAATGTGGAAAAGGCCCGCTTCGACAAGATGCTGCAGAATGAGGAAATCAAGGTCATCGTGACGGCTCTCGGAACCGGCATCGGCCAGGGCGATTTTGATATCAGCCGGCTCAGATACCAGAAGGTGATTATCATGACCGACGCCGATGTGGACGGGTCCCATATCCGGACCCTGCTTCTGACGTTCTTCTTTCGGCAGATGCGGGAACTCGTGGAACGGGGTTATCTCTTTATCGCCCAGCCGCCGCTCTTCAAGGTCAGTGACCGCAAAAGTGAAATCTATATCCACAATGAAGATGAAATGAAAAGCTATGTCCTGGAAAACGGCGTCAACAAGATAAGGATTTGCCTGGAAAACGGAACCACCATGACCGGAAGCCGGCTCGCCGGCTATCTAAAGAAAATGATCCGGATCGAAAGCATCCTGAATAAATTCGAGAGGGAAGGAAAGTATCGCGAAATCATCAGAATCCTGGCGGGGGATCCCGCTTTAAGCGACAGCGATTTCAAAAGTGCAGAGGCCCTGACCCGGGTCGCAAAGCGAACGGTAATGGCCATTGGCTCTTTTCAACACATAGAAATCGAGACCACCGCACCGGCCCTGGACCTTGCAGATAAATCCATCGACTATACCGTGGTCGTGGATCAGGAGCACGGCCTGTATAAAATTGTCTTTGCCATTATGCAGGATGGCCGCCGTCTCACGACCTGTATCGATAAAGATACCGTCCGGACGCCGAAATTTGCCGAAATCAGGGCGATGCTCAATCAATTGGCTATCCTGGGCGAGGCGCCTTACCGGGTTGCCGCCGAGGATGCGGCCAATGGCGGCAGGACCATAACGCTCAACAGCATGCCGGAGCTGATTGATCACGTGGTCAGTGCCGGTAAAAAGGGGTTGTTGGTCCAACGCTATAAGGGGCTTGGCGAGATGAACCCCGGGCAGTTATGGGAGACGACCATGAACCCCGAAAAGCGGACACTGCTGCAGGTCCGTGTGGAGGACGCCGTGGAAGCCGATGTAATTTTTACGACCCTGATGGGGGACCAGGTGGAACCGCGCCGTAATTTTATCTATAAAAACGCCCTGTACGTATCAAATCTTGATATCTGATGGACTCACCCCTTACGTTAAACGGATAATCCCGGAAGTGCTTGAATAGAATCACATAACTGAGAAACAATAGTGAAGGAGAATCATGGATCAAGATCTTCACCATAAGAATATTCTGGTTAATATCGAAGCGGAAATGAAAAAGTCCTATATGGACTATGCCATGAGCGTCATCATCGGTCGGGCGATTCCCGATGTCCGGGACGGCCTGAAGCCGGTCCACCGCCGCGTGCTTTTTGCCATGCATGAAATGGGCAACCGGTGGAACAAGGCCTATAAAAAATCAGCACGCATCGTCGGTGATATCATCGGCAAGTACCATCCCCACGGCGATGTGGCGGCCTACGACACGCTGGTCCGCATGGCGCAGGATTTTTCCATGCGCTATCAGTTGATCGACGGCCAGGGAAATTTCGGCTCCATCGACGGAGATCCGCCGGCCGCGATGCGTTATACGGAAGTGCGCATGGCCCGCATTGCCGAGGAAATGCTCGCGGACCTGGAAAAGGAAACCGTTGAGTTCATCCCCAACTACGATGAATCGCTCGTGGAGCCGACCGTTCTGCCGTCGCGCCTGCCCATGCTGCTGCTCAACGGCACCGGCGGCATTGCCGTCGGGATGGCGACGAACATACCGCCGCACAACCTGACGGAAGTCGTCAACGGCACGATCGCCCTGATTGAAAACCCCCAGATCACGGTGGATGAACTCATGACATCCATCAAGGGGCCCGATTTTCCGACCGCCGGCTTTATCAATGGCAAGGAGGGGATCATTTCCGCTTACCGGACCGGACGGGGGATCATCCGGGTCAGAGCCCGGGCGCTCATCGAGCGCAATGCCCGTAATGACAAGGAGAGCATCATCGTCACGGAACTGCCTTATCAGGTGAACAAGGCAAATCTGATCGAGCGCATCTCGGAACTCGTGAAGGAAAAAAAGATCGGCGGGATCGTAGACCTGCGGGATGAATCCGACCGGGAGGGCATCCGGATCGTGATTGACCTGAAAAAGGACGAGATCTCCGGCGTTATCCTCAATCAGCTCTACAAGCACACCCAGATGGAGAACACCTTCGGGATCATCATGCTGGCCATCGACAAGCAGCAACCCCGGGTGTTCAACCTGAAGGACATTCTCCTCAGTTTTGTCGATTTCCGCAAACAGGTCGTGATCCGCCGGACCCAGTTTGATCTGAACCGCGCTCGGGAACGGGCCCATATTCTGACCGGGCTCATCATCGCCCTTCAGCAGATCGACGCGGTCATCGCGGTGATCAAAAAGTCGAAAAATCCCCAGGAGGCCTCCGCATCTCTGATAGAAGCCTTCGGTCTGACGGAGGTTCAGGCCAAAGCCATCCTGGAGATGCGACTGCAGCGCCTGACCGGCCTGGAACGGGAAAAGATCGATGCGGAATATAAGGAACTCATGAGCCTGATTACGGCTTTGCAGGGCATCCTGGACACCCCCCGGAAAGTCCTGGACGTGATCGTGTCCGAACTCGAAGAGATCAAGGCCCGCTACGGCGATGAGCGCCGTACGGAAATCGTCGTCAGTTCCGAGGATATCAACATTGAAGACATGATCGTCGAAGAAGATATGATCGTGACCGTCTCCCACTTCGGTTATATCAAGCGCAATGCCGTAAGTCTTTACAAAAGCCAGCACCGGGGCGGCAAGGGCAAGGTTGGTATGGGCACGAAGGAAGAGGATTTTGTCGAAAAGATATTTATTGCCTCGACTCATCATTATGTCCTGATTTTTACAAACAAGGGGAAAGTCCATTGGTTGAAAGTGTATCAGATCCCCCAGGGGGGACGCGCCGCCAAAGGGAAGGCCGTCGTCAATCTGATCAGCATCGCGCCGGGAGAGCGCATGGCGGCGATTCTGCCCATCCGCGATTTTCAGGAGGGGAAATCCGTCGTCATGGTCACGAAAAAGGGGATTGTAAAGAAAACGGAACTGACGGCTTTTTCCAATCCGCGCTCGGCCGGGATCATTGCCATGTCCATCGATGAAGGGGACGACCTGATCGACGTGCAGTTGACCCTCGGGAATCAGGAGCTGTTTATGGGGACGCGCAAGGGCATGGCCATCCGCTTCAAGGAGGAGGATGTGCGAGATATGGGCCGGACGGCCCGCGGCGTGATCGGCATCCGCATGGATGAGGACGACGTCGTCGTGGGCGTGGAAATCCCCACTGAGGGCAATTCCGTCGTTACGGTTTCGGAAAAGGGTTTCGGCAAACGGACCAGCGTTGCGGAATACCGCCTGCAGGGCCGGGGCGGCAGGGGGATCATCAACCTGAGAACGGTTCCGCGCGTGGGGATGGTATCCGGGATCCTGCAGGTGACGGGCGACGAAGACCTCATGCTGATCAGCGATACCGGAAACATCATCCGCGTCAAGGTGGAGGCGGTGCCGCTGATTCATCGCAGCACGCAGGGCGTAAAAATGATCGATCTGGCGCCCGAGGAACGGCTGGTCGGCATGGCCCGAGCTGAGCGGGAGGAGGAAAGGGAAGGCGAAGACCAGGATTTCCTCGATGACGTGCAGGAAGAAATCTCCGAAGATGAAACAAGTTAAACGATAAGAATATACAGGTTGAGACCTTTGAAAAAATATCGGGTTTTCGACCATACTGCCGATCTGGGAATCGAGGTCTTTGGCAAGACCCAGGCGGATCTGTTCAGCCGGGCGGCCCTTGCCCTCTTTGATCTGCTCGTGGAAGGGGTGGATGCGCAGACGACGGCATCCACGGAGGCCCGGAAACTCGTGATCGACGGAGCCGACAGCGCCGATCTTTTTGTGAACTTTCTGCGTGAAATCCTCTATCTTTTCAATGGCGAAGGTTTTTTGCTGACAGAATGCCGCATTGCGCAGATCGCTGAGAAGCGCCTGAGGGCGGACATCCGCGGCCGCCGCTATGACGCCCGAAAGGACCGGGTCAAGACAGAGATCAAAGCCGTTACCTATCATCAGGCGGCCGTGGTGCAAACGGCCAGGGGATGGCAAGGGAGGGTCGTGTTCGATGTCTGAGACGATAATGAAAAAAATGGATGAGAACCGTTGGCTCATCGAACCGGCGGGGGGCATGAGAGTGCCCGGCATCCTCTACACGAGCGAGCGTCTCCTGCGGGACATGGGCGGCGACGAAAGCCCGAAGCAGGTGGCCAATGTGGCGCATCTGCCCGGCATCGTCAAGTATTCCCTGGCCATGCCCGACATGCACTGGGGCTACGGCTTTCCCATCGGCGGCGTGGCGGCCTTCGACATGGCCTCGGGGATCGTTTCACCAGGCGGCGTGGGTTACGACATCAACTGCGGCTGCCGCATGATGACGACACGGCTGGACCTGGACGCAATTCGCAAGCAGTTGCCGGAACTCGTGACGGCCCTGTTTCAGAATATCCCCTCCGGCGTCGGTTCCACAGGGCCGCTGAAACTGTCCCCGAAGGAC
Organism: Syntrophales bacterium; assembly: GCA_030656035.1. Taxonomy (GTDB): domain Bacteria; phylum Desulfobacterota; class Syntrophia; order Syntrophales; family Fen-1087; genus JAPLJM01. The sequence goes on along the minus strand of JAUSOK010000074.1, from coordinate 14,316 downwards.
AGCCGCAAGGTCCTGATCGAAGGGGCCAAGTGGACCGTCGATCAGGGCTACGGTACACCTGAGGACCTCGAGGCGACGGAAGACCACGGTGCGATGGACGGCGCCGACCCGGAAAAGATCAGCGCCCGGGCGATGGACCGCGGCAAGCAGCAGTTGGGCACACTGGGGTCGGGCAATCATTTTCTGGAAATCGAGGTGGTGGAGGAGATCTTCGACCCCATTGCGGCCGCCGCCTTCGGCCTGGAGCAGGATCAGATTGCCGTCATGATCCACAGCGGCTCCCGCGGCCTCGGCTATCAGGTCTGCGACGATTATCTGGCCCGCATGATCAAGCACATGAGAGAGATGAGCCTGAATCTGCCGGACCGCCAACTGGCCTGCGCCTATCTGGATTCCCAGGCAGGAAAGGATTATCTGGCCGCGATGGCCTGCGCGGCCAACTATGCCTGGGCGAACCGGCAGATGCTGATGCACTGGACGCGGGAAACCTTTGAGAAAACGCTGCGTAAAACGCCGCGCGAACTCGGCATGCGCCTGCTCTACGATGTCTGCCACAATATCGCCAAGATCGAGACGCTGCCCGTGGATGGGCAGCTCAAGAAACTCTGCGTCCACCGCAAAGGCGCCACGCGGGCCTTTCCCGCAGGCCATCCCGCCGTGCCGGAGCGCTACCGGAAGGTCGGTCAGCCGGTCCTGATTCCGGGCGACATGGGGACGGGGTCTTATGTGCTGGCGGGGACCGACAGGGCCTATGAGGATACCTTCGGCAGCACCTGCCACGGAGCCGGACGCGTGATGAGCCGTGCCCAGGCGACGAAGTTGAGCAAAGGCCGGGTCGTACACCGGGACATGGCGGACAGGGGCGTCATCGTTATGGCCAGCGGCCGGGGCACGCTGCGGGAGGAAATCCCGGAGGCGTACAAGAATCTCGATGAGGTGGTCGCGGTGGTGCACCGGGCGGGCATCTCGAAGAAAGTCGCAAAACTGCGATCCCTCGGATGCATCAAGGGATAACGTAAAAAATCACAATCCACTAAAAAGAGTACAGCTTTTCGCCGGGCAGGACGTTGATACCGTTTTTCACGAGCACGTCAATGGCCTTGTCCTGCTGATCGAACCGGAAAAGCATGACGGCGTTTTCACCGCTCTTTTCCACGAAGGCGTACATATAGGCGATATTGACGTTTTCCTTCGCGATGACCTCCAGGATGCTGTGCAGGCCGCCCGGCCGGTCCGGCACCTCCACGGCCACCACGGTGGTCCGGCTGACGGTGAAACCGTTTTCCTTGAGCACCCTGGTTGCCGTCTCCACGTTGTTGACGATCATGCGGACGATGCCGAAATCGGACGTATCGGCGACAGCCATCGTGCGGATATTGATGTTGACGTCACTGAGAATTTTTGTCACCTTCTCCAGTCCGCCGGGCTTGTTTTCCAGAAATATGGATATCTGTTCGACTTTCATGAGCTGTCCTCCTTCATATCTGTCTTTTATCAATGACCCGACTGGCCTTGCCCTCAAAACGCTGCAATGATTTCGGCTCGACCATCTTCACCTTGGCGGAAATGCCCAGATAGTCCTTCATGTCCTTGACGATGCGCCGTTCCATGTTCTGCAGTACCCTGACTTCACCCTCCGACTCGTCCATGAGCTTTTCGCTGACCTCCACCTGGACTTCGATGGTGTCCAATGTGTCAACCCTCTCCACGATCAGCTGGTAATGCGGTTCGACGCCCTCGATATTGAGCAGCACCGCTTCGATCTGCGAAGGGAAGACGTTGACGCCGCGGATGATGAGCATGTCGTCGCTGCGGCCCATGACGCGATCCATGCGGACATGGGTCCGGCCGCACCGGCAGGGTGCGATGTTCAGGGTCGTGATATCCCGCGAGCGGAAGCGGATCAGCGGGAAGGCCTCTTTCGTGATCGTTGTGAAGACCAGTTCCCCCTTTTCGCCGTAGGGCAGGACGGAGCCCGTTTCCGGGTCGATAATCTCGATGAGAAAGTGATCTTCGAAGACATGCATGCCGCTGCGGCCCTCGGTGCATTCCATAGAGACGCCCGGCCCCATGACTTCGGACAGGCCGTAGATATTCAAGGCCGTGATATTCAGGGCGCTTTCGATATCATCGCGCATTTTGTCCGACCAGGGTTCGGCCCCGAAGATCCCGACGCGCAGTTTCAGGTTCCGCATGTCGACGCCCATGGCCCGTCCCTGTTCCGCCAGGTTGAGGGCGTAGGAGGGTGTGCAGCAGATCGCCGTGGGGCCGAAGTCCTGCAGGATCATGATCTGCCGCTTGGTGTTGCCGCCCGACATGGGAATGACGCTGGCGCCCAGCCGTTCCGCCCCGTAATGGGCGCCCAGGCCGCCCGTAAACAGGCCGTAGCCGTAAGCGTTATGAATGATGTCGTTCTTGTTCAGGCCGGCGGCAGCAAAGCAGCGGGCCATGAGCTCCGACCAGACGTCGATATCCCGCTTCGTATATCCCACGACCGTGGAACGGCCCGTTGTGCCCGATGAGGCCTGCAGCCGGACCACGCTGCTCATGGGCACGGCAAAGAGGCCGAAGGGGTAGTTGTCGCGCAGATCCTGTTTGGTGGTAAAGGGAAACCGGGCAAGATCGGCAAGGCTTTTGATATCATCCGGCTTCACGCCTGCCTCGTCAAAGGCCGTTCTATAAAAGCCGACGGTGTGATAAACCCGCTGCACCACCTGCTGCAGCCTTTTGAGCTGCAGCGCCTCCAGCACTTCCCTGGGCAGGGTTTCAAACTCCTCATTGTAGATCATGCATCAAGCCTCCCGCTTCTTTATTCAATCTTTCTGAAAAACCGTTGGACGCACTATATCAAAAGACGACAACCGAGGCAAGAATTGTTCCTGATGACGCCAATCAAGATTTTTATCAATCTTCGACGGGAACCCTGCCTAAAGGGCCGCCAAAAATCGCTTTTATAAGGGCTGCAGACAACGCATTATTTCATGGGCTGTTTTTCGCCGCCGCGTTTTCTTCTTTGCGCAAACGCCGGAGATATGGTAGTCAACTTCCCATTCCGACCGAAGCAGGCGAAGATCATGAAACTGACGATCAGCCGAAAGATGCTCCTGAGCTATCTCGTGATGGCCCTCCTGACTGTCATGGCCAGCGCCTACGCTGTTGTCAGTCTGCGTCAACTCAATGATCTGACTTACAGCATCATCAGCCAGGATTTCTTTGTGGTCGAGACCAGCAAAAAAATGATGTATGCCCTGCTGGCCCAGGAAAGCGCCGAACGCAGATATCTGATTCTCAAAGACCCCTCCCTCGCCGAGATATTCCACGAACGCAACCGGGAATTTGCGCAAAGCCTGCAGGATATTGCCGGTCATCCCTTTCGGGATTATGCAGACAGGCAAGCGCAGACGGCAGCGCTGGCGCAACAGTATGCCGCCCTTTTTGAACAGGCTATGACGCTGGTTGCGGAAAACCGGCTGCCGGAGGCCGTGGCCCTGTCCGAAGGCGATGGGAAAAAAATCATCGAGAGTCTGGCGTCCGAAGTGCGGACCATGCAGCACAAGGCTGAGAAAAATATCGATGCGAGGATGAACCTGATCCGCACGCAGGGCTCCAATGCCGCACATATCACGATTATCCTGACGGTGGCGAGCCTTGCGGCGGGAATTTCACTGGCCTTGCTGATCACGTATAATATTTCCGTGCCTTTGAAAAAATTGGAAAAGGCAACGAGTTTGATTGCCGAAGGGCAGTTTGACCATCATCCGCATATCGATCGGCCGGATGAAATCGGCCGCCTGGCAAACGCTTTCGGGGTCATGGCGAAGCGGCTTAAGTTGCTCGAGGCCTTGAACATCGACGCCAGCCCCCTCACCGGCCTGCCGGGAAATCTGGCCATCGAGCGGATCATCGAGGAACGTTTATCGGCTCAGCGCGCCTTTTCCCTCTGCCAGATTGATCTCGACTATTTCAAGCCCTATGCCGACAAGTATGGTTACGCCTGGGCGAGTGAAATCATCAAGGAAGTCGCAAAGATACTATTGGCAGAGCGGGCGCGCGCCGGCCTGCGGGATGTTTTTGTCGGCCATATCGGCGGGGATGACTTTGTGCTAATTGCCGAACCGGAGCGGGCCGAGACGCTGGGCCGCCGCCTCGTGGATGTTTTTGATGAGCAGATCCGGCCGTTTTACTCGGCGGAAGATCTGCAGCGGGGCTTCATTGTCGGCAAGGATCGGAGGGGGAACGAACAGACATTTCCGTTGCTTTCCGTTTCTGTGGCAATGGTCACCGGCGACGGGCGCCGCTTTAAAAATGCCCTCGAGATGGCGGAAGTAACGGCGGAATTAAAGGAATATGCGAAATCGCTCGCGGGCAACAACTTCGTAAAAGAGGAAAGCCTGAATGCCGGCCATCCGGAAGCGACTTGAAATACTTGATGAATAAGAGGTCTTAAAATAATGCGGAAATTTTTCTTTCGCAGGAAGGACAACATGACATTCAATCGGGATCAAAGCCGTCGCTGTCTGCCGGATAACCTGGCGCGGTTGGTCGTTACGGGTTTGCTGATCTTTTTGGTCGGCGCCTGCGCTTCATCTCCGGCGGCGCCGGACAAGGGGACAGGTCCGGGCTTTGCCGTGGTCCCCGCTGAGAAAACCGGGCTGTTCACCAATCCGCCGGCCGACGCCGTGATGCTCAATGAAGGCGTGTCCTGGCTGGGCCTGACGGACAAGCCGGCCGATTATGCGAAGGCCAGGGAGACCTTTGCCGCTTTGACAAAGGACTATCCCAAAAGCAGGTGGCGCCCGCTGGCGGAAACGTTCATCCGTATGATCGACGCCATCCAGTCCCTGCACGTGAAAAGCCTCTCCGTGCAGGAGAAGGCGGGAAAGCTGCAACAGGATAACGAGCGGCTCATAGCCGGGTGCGCGAGCCTTAAGCAGGAAAACGAACAGCTGAAAAAAGACATGGAGTTGCTTAAAAAGCTCGAAGTTCAACTGGATAAGCGGGATAAGATGCTGCGCTGAAAAGGAGGACTTACCCTTCCGGATAAAGCCCCTGTTGCTTCAGCCAAGCGGCGGCCAGGCCGATGCCGAGCGCCGTTTTGACATCGACAATCCGCTTCGATTTGATCATGGCTTCGGCCTCTTTGAAAGAGACCGTCAGCGTTTCGATGAATTCATCTTCGTCCGGCGGCAGGTGCCGCCGAAAGAGGTCGCGCGCCATGAAAAAATACATATATTCATTGCCGTAACCCGGGATCAAATACCCCTCAAAGAGCTTGACGAGTTGTTTTGCCTGAAAGCCGGTTTCTTCCGCCAGTTCCCGTTGTGCACAGGCCTCCACGGACTCCTCTCCCTTGTCGATAGCCCCTGCCGGAATCTCTGTGAGCGTCTGGCGGGCGGCGTGACGGTACTGCCGGATGAGAATCAGCTCGCCCGCGTCGGTGACCGGGACGACGGCAATGCAGGGTTTATGGTCAATCCAGCTCTGCCGGCTCTTGCGGCCATTGGGAAAGCAGACCTCCCCTTCATAAACATCGAATACCCGGCTGTGATACATTAAGAGGCCGTTGTCTTGTTTATCTTGATCGGATTGCACGATCGCTCCCTGTCAGAAAAAGCGTAATTCGTAATTCGTGAAGCGTACGAGATACGCTTCACGAATTATGCTTTAAGAGAATATTTTTTAAAGCCTGCTTGCAGAGGTCTGCCGGACTTTTGATGGACGGCTCATAGGGCCGGCCTTTCAGGTATAGATTCATCACCTTAATATCCTTCAGGTGTTCCGGTTTCACCGCAAGCGGGTTTTTGTCCAGCGCCACAAAATCGGCGATTTTCCCGGGGGGCAGCGTGCCGCGCTGTGCTTCGTCAAAGGACAGCCGGGCCGCCCAGTGGGTATGCATTCGCAGGGCGTCCAGTGTGGATATGCGCTGATCCGGATCGGGGTGGTTGCAGGCTGCATGGATGCCGCGGATCGCATCTGGATAAGAGCAGGGGGCGTCGGAGCCGCCCGCAATCGTCAGTCCGTAATCGAGCATGCTTTTGCAGGTCATCAGGCGGCCGGCCCTCTCGCCCAGGATATGGGTCAGATAGCTCATGGGCTCCTGATCCCAGTGGAGCAAGGGCGGCTGGATGGCGATATGAATGCCGATCCTTGCCGCACGTTCCAACAGCGGAGGCGGCATCAGGCTTGCGTGGATGATCACATGGCGGTGGTCCTGCCGCGGAAAGTCTGCCAGGGCCGCTTCATAGGCGATTATCGCCTGCTCGACGGCGGCATCCCCGATGGCATGCATGGATACCTGCAGCCCCATGCGGTTTGCCTCTTTTACGAACGTGTTCACCTGTTGCTGCGAATAGGCCAGGAACCCCCGATTGGCGGGATTGTTCGTGTATGGTTCGCTCAGGGCGGCGTCTTCGGTGCCGAAACAGCCGTCCAGGGCGGTGGCGAAGCAGCCCCCGATCCGGGGCAGGCTGCGCCGGATCACTTTCCGGACGTCCATGGTCTGGAAATAGATGCGGTATTGAAGCGGCAGGCCCCGGGCGGCAAAGCGCATCAGATCGATATCGGCGTCCAGCGGAAACCCCAGTCCTTCCACCGTGTGAATCAGCCCGAATCCGCGCCTGGCCAGTTCATCCGAGGCGCCGAGCATATTTTTGAGAACCTGATAGAGGGAAATCGACCGGGTCAGATGGTTGACGGCGTCGTAATAGGCCTGTTGATAAAGTCCGCCGGTTGTTTTGTCAAAGCCGGCCTGTGCCGTGACGGATCGCGGCAATTTCTCCAGCAGGGCCGTATTGGCCACGGCGGCGTGGCCGTCGTATTTGACGATGCAAAGCGGTTTGGTCGTGATCTGATCGAGGCGGATCCGGTCCGGCAGATGCCTTTCCTCAACCGTATGGGGTGAAACGCCGAACCCCAGAATGACCTTGTCCCGGGGATGGCTTTGCTCGTATTCATGAACGACATCGGCAAGTTCCGTGAAGTTCTGCACATGGCGGACATCGAATGTGGAGCGGAAAAAAGCGAAGGATTCAAAATGCATGTGTGTGTCGGCAAAGGCGGGCAGGATGCATTGCCCCTGAAGGTTGATGCGTGTCGGGACGGCCCGATAGGTCTCCGGAAGGTGATCGCCCGTAAACTTGATGCGGCCGCGATCTTCCACCATCACCCGGAAGACCCGGTTCTGATCCTCGCAGGAAATGAATTCGGCGTTTTCAAAGATTTGCATGCAGCGTCTCCGTGCCGTTCGTTTTTTCCCAACCGCTAAAGGAAGAGGGGTCCAGTTTCCCCTGCGCGGGCGGGAAGGGATGGGGCGTGTGGGAAGTATTCCTGAATCATTTCAATCTGTTGTCAATTCCCGTGAAGCCGCAGTCGGGTTGATAGCAGGTCACATTTAGAAATTCGCATTTCCGGGAGCAGACCGGGCATGTTTCGGGCGGCAGCGGGCTTTGAATGGTGTTCCCGCAGTTGCTGCACTTCCAGTAGGCGTCCGGCATTTCAGGCGTATCGTTCGTCGGCATGATCGTTCTCCTTTTCTTCGGCTTCTCTGAGCAGTTCTTTTCTTTCTTCCATGCAGGCCCGGCACCATTGCGTATATCCGCACCGGCCCTTGCAGTTTTCAAAATCCTCGTCGGATTCCGGGGCAGGCGCCTGTGGTTTGGTTTCGGAACAAAGGATCATCGGTCACCCTGAAATTTATTCTCTTGAGAGGATTAGTTTGTTTTCATGATCGCCAGCAGGTGCCGCTCGATTTCTTCCTTGGGCAGCGCGCCGACCAGCCTGTTGACCATTTTGCCGTCCTTGAACAGCAGCATGGTGGGAATGCTCTGAATAGTATACTGGGAAGCGATCAGGGGATTTTCGTCCACGTTGAGTTTCGCAATTATTACGCCGCCTGCGTATTTGTGGGCCAGTTCTTCGAGAATCGGGGCCACCATTCTGCAGGGGGCGCACCAGGGCGCCCAGCAATCCACGAGGACGGAACGGGCAGAGGTAATGACTTCCTTTGAAAAGGTGGCGTCCGTCACATCCACGGGGAGTCCCTGTTCACCGCTGTTCACCAGCGGCGCAGCGCATTTGCCGCATTTGGGGCTGTCGTTGATCCGATCCTCGGGCATGCGGTTTTTGGTCCCGCAATAAAGGCAACGGATGATCATTTCATCCAGAGGAGCTCTGCAGTGACCGCAGGTCGGATTGTCCTGCAGGCGTTGCCTGGGGATGCGATTTTTCGTTCCGCAGTTAAGACAGCGGATAATAATTTGCTCGGAACTCATGATCACATCTCTTTCGATGCCTCACGGGCCGGTTTTTCAAAGCCTGCAATCCGGAAAATACTTTTTTATCCTCTATGAAATTATAATGACGATTAACCATAACGTCAAGAACCCTTGCGACATTTGTTTTTTAAGAAGCCATGCCGCATTTCACGAGAACCGGCTGCAGAACCCGGATCAGTTCGGACGGCGACATCTCCGCCAGAAGCCCGCGGCGGCCGGCATTGATCAGGATGCGGGGCAGGCCGGCGATGCTTTCTTCCATGTACAGCGGCAACGCCTTTTTCGTCCCGAAGGGAGATACCCCACCCACCTTGTAACCCGTATGCTTCTCTGCGGTTTTCTGATCGCAGGGGTGAACGGCCTTCACTCCCAGGAGGCGGGCCAGGGTCTTGGTGGAGACTTCCCGGTCGCCGTGCATCAGGATAATCAGCGGCGACTTATTATCGTCCTCCATGACAAGCGTCTTGATGACTTCATGTTCGTCAACGCCCAGTTCGCGCGCCGATACCCGGGTCCCGCCGCGATCCTCGTATTTGTAAGGCCGCGGGATAAATGCCGCCTGGTTTTTTTTCAGGGCCAGCAGGGCCGTCGTGACGGGGGTTTTGTCTCGGGACATAACGAACCTCCTTACCTGATCTTGCTCTCTTTCAAAAGCGACAGAAACTGACTGTAAGAAATGACCTGGTGGGCGAACAAGGAGGAGAGATAGCTCTGGGCGATCAGCACCACCCAGACACCGAGCAGGACATACCAGATTGAAAACCGATGATGTTTTTCCATGAGGTCACCTCCTTTCGAATCTGCCTTCTTGCCGAAATTTAGCAGAGTGCGCTCTTGACCACAAGATAATTTGAGAGTTCTGTATAATCGCCTGTGAATTTTTATAGATTGACAGAAGCGCCTGGCTCTGCGAGACTGCCCCGCCTAAAGACCAAGGAGAGGAAAAAATATCTGCATGGGACTGCTCAACCTGCTGCTCAAAGATCCGCTGACATTTGTCCTGCTGGCCATCCCGCTGATGTATTCCGTCGTCCTGCACGAGCTGGCCCACGGATGGGTGGCCTGGCGCATGGGAGACCCGACGGCCAAATTGCAGGGCCGATTGAGTCTCAATCCAATCAGGCATCTTGACCCCGTTGGGACGATCATGCTGTTTATCTTCGGCTTTGGCTGGGCCAGGCCGGTACCGGTCAACTTCAATAACATCCGGGATACGAAAAAAGGCCTCATCCTGGTTTCATCGGCGGGCATCATTACGAATATGATCCTGGCCTTCCTGGCGTTTTTTCTGTACCGGCTTTTGTCGCCGGCTCCGGGAACGGCGACGGCAACACTGCTCTACTATCTGGCCCAGATCAACATTATCTTGGCCGCATTCAATCTGATTCCGATTCCACCGCTGGACGGGTCGAAAATTCTAATGGGCTTTTTGCCGGAAAGATGGCAGTATGCCCTCTCTAGGATTGAACCCTACGGGTTTTTCCTGATCATCGGACTGCTGTTTTTGGGCGTGCTGAATCCGCTGATTGCCTTTTTCCGCGGGATCATTCTGATGATCATCAGGATTTTATTGCCGTAAACGCGGATTTTATGGAAAGGACTATGCCGATGCAAAAATTTATCATCGCAGTCGTTATGATCCTGGTGTTGACAGGGCCTGTTTCCGGCGCGGAAAAGGCGTTTGAAGCCCTTGACAAGGACAAGGACGGCATAATTTCGCAACAGGAATATGTCGATGCGACCGCAAAAACCTTTAACAAGCTGGACAAGGACGGCAGCGGTCATCTGGACAAGGAGGAGCTTGAGGCCTTGTCGGAAGCGGACCGGAAAGACTGGCTTGCCGAGATGGATAAGAACAGGGACGGCAGAATTGACCGGAATGAATTCCAGGAGGAGGCGCTGGAAAGATTTTCCACCGCCGACGCGGATGAAAACCGTTGCCTCGATAGCCGGGAATGGTCGAAATGGCAAACCCAGCAGCGCGTCAGCCCCCTGATTCAGTTCAGTTTTTAATGAAGACCCTCTTTTTTCGTAGACAAAAAGCATGAATATTTTCAAATCAGCCGCAAAGCGGATCTATGAAGAGGCCCGGCGGGACAAACGCCTCAGCGAGGGCCTGTCTCTGGAAGAGCTGAAGCGTATCGCCCTGAGGCAGGACGGGGTCATTCAGACCCAGCTCGGCTCGGTGGCGGCCGACTCCGAACCGATGAACCGCTCGGCCCCGCATACCCGAAACAGCGTCGATCACCCCTTCGGCGAAACCGAAGAGGCCCTGGCCTGTCAGGCCATTGACGTCCTCGGCACGGAGCGCGTTATCTCCCTCGATACCATCGTCGGCGACGGCCTGGACGGGGTGACGGTCCGTTTTTTAATTCCCGAAGCCTACGCCCATGTCGCCTACGGCCTGAAACTGCTGCTCGACCGGCCCGAAGCGCGCGTCGTTGATGATCCGACCTATACAATCATTTATTTTACCGACGAGCACTTTGAAGCCAACAAGGCAAAAAAACTGCTGGACAAGGACGTCACGGTCCGTCTCTTCATGGGAGATAAACGGGGCGATCAGGTGAAGATCTGCCGCAATACGATCTATCTTGGCGAGGGCAAGAAGGGCGTTTTCCAATTCGAGGACTGGCGCATCAAGGCCATCGACAAAACGGGGATATTCCTGCACGCCGGCGCCCGGCGGGATTATTTGTGGATCTATGACGAAAAGACAGAGCGGCCGGAGTTGCAGGAAGTGGTCACGGCCGTTTCGGGGCTAACGGCCACAGGAAAAACGACGACACTGTGCCGCAAATTTTCCAAGCTGCCGCGCGAAAGCTCCGAAATGATCGGCGACGACGGCGGCACGATCGGTTTTGACGGCGGTTACGCGGCCTTCGAGATCGGCGGGCTCTATGTCAAGACGGAGGGGCTCGATGAAAGCCAGCCGGAGATTCTGCGCGCCGCCGAGTCCAGAGACGCCTTCCTGGAAAACGTGGCCGTCACCAAGTATCCGTACATGCCCGATTTCAAGGATCTCGTAAAAACCGGAAACGCCCGCGCCGTCGTGACGCGCGACAATCTCGAAATTGCCTCGAAAAGCCTGCGGGCGCAGAAGCTCCATGCCATCATTATTCTGACCCGGAACCCGCTGGTCAATGTCATCAGCCGGCTGACGGCCGAGCAGGCAACGATGCTGTTCATCTACGGCGAATCCATAGAGAGCAGCGGCGGCAATCCCGAGGAGGCGGGCAAGTTCAAGCGGGAATTCTTTCTCGATCCCTTTGTGGCGGGCGACCGCCTCGAGCACGCCATGATTTTCCACGATATCGTCAGAAAAAACAAAATTCCCTGCTATCTGGCCAATACGGGGACGATCGGCCCGCTTGACGAAAAGGTGACGCTGCGGCAGTCCCTGGCGACTTACAACGATCTTGTCCGCAAACAGCTCCGTTTCAGCGTGGAGACGGATTGCCTGGGTCATTACTATCCCATCAAGTGCGACCGGGCGAACCTCGATCTGATGCGTGCCCATACATTATTTACGGACCGAAACCTCATGAAGAAAAGGGCGGCGGACTTTCTGGGCGGACGCAGGCAGTACCTGGAAGCCTTCGAGGCGAAATACGGCCGCATCCCCGAGCCGATCCGCGAATCCCTGCCCTACCGCGAAACCGGCAATGCCGTGATCGAGAAGATGAACGACGAATAAGAAAAGATGGCAGTGTTGTTGATTCATCAGATGCTGGGGCAATATTTACGAGGATGCGCAAATCCCGCCGCATTTCTGAGGATCTTTGTTCATGACCCATTATGAAGATCTTGCGCCGAAATTCAGAGAGTCCCTGCTGGCCAAAATGCGGCAGGAATCGCCTTTTTGGGATCTGCTCGGCCTGGAGCTGGCCGACGTGAAAAAAGGCTGGGCGAAGGTGAGGCTGCCTTTTGCCGGGAAACTCGTCCATCCGCTGGGGATAGCCCACGGCGGGGCCATTTTTTCCGCCGCCGATTCGGCTGTCGCGATGGCCCTGATCGGACTCGTGGACAGGGACGAGACCTTCACCACGGTGGAGATGAAGATCAATTTTCTCAAGCCCTTCGATGCGGGCGAAATTATGGCCGAAGCGCGCATCGTCCACAAGGGCGCCAGGACCGCCCTGGGCGACGTGGAGGTCAGAAACGGCGACGGGACGCTGATCGCCAAGGGGCTGGCGACCTACATGATCTTAAAGAAAGACGAGTTCATTCCCATCCCGAGCCTGGAATGACTCAACGGGATGGCTTTATATCCTTGCATACGTTGTCATTCTGAGGCGTCTTGCGACGAAGAATCCCCGGCGAGATCAGATCCTTCGCCGGCACTCGGAATGACGGGAAATGTGTTTTTCAAAGCGCTCGCCGTCAAATATACGGAAAGATCTGCTGTATCACGATCTTGAAATTTCTCTGGACGTTTTCCGCCCCTTCGACCATTCCCATGTGGCCCGGAAAAAGGTATTCGATGTCCAGCTTGGCAAGACTCCGGATGCTCTCCTTGAGCTGGGCGCCGCTGCCGCCGGGGAAATCCGTCCGCCCCACACTTTGATCGAAGATCAAATCGCCGCAGAACAGCGCCTTCCGGGCCGGCCAGTACAGGCCGACGGAACCAGGCGAATGACCCGGGATGAGAATAATTTCAAAGGCTTCATCCCCCAGCACAAGGTTGCCCTCCTTCAGGCTCATGTTGATATCGACAGCGGGTCTGCCCAACCCGAACAGGCCGTACAGGCCGCCGCCCTCCCCGTTGAGGAAAGCGATTTCATCGTCATGCATGGCGATTTTCACCTTATCCGGAGCAAAATACGCCGAGCCCTCAAAGTGGTCCGGGTGGGAATGGGTGTTGATGACATACCGGATGTCGGCCTCCTGAATGCCGTCGAGTTTCATGCTCTCCAAAAGCGACGGGACATAGCGCGTCAGACCGGGATCGATCAGGGCCTGCACGCCGCCCCCGATATAGAAGCTGTTGCAGTTGTTGTCATAACAGTCCGTCCATTCATAAACATAGATGTCTTTAACAAATTTCATCGCGTCTCCTTCTTTCGGTTTGATAATCTGTCGTATCCAATTAAGATTTCATTTCCCGGGTTTAGTCTTCTTTTTCTTTATGTAAGAGGACATCCAGCGGACTCATCGGCGCTTTCGACATATTCCTGAGAACATGGGTATAAATCATGGTCGTTTCAACGTTCTTGTGACCTAAAAGCTCCTGAACCTCGCGGATGTTCACACCGTTCATCAAGAGATGCGTGGCGAAACTGTGACGCAGGGTATGCACGCTGGCATGCTTTACAATTCCGGCCTTCCTTACGGCATCCGCCACGATTTTCTGAATGGAACTGGGGCTGATATGGTGACGGCGAACTTTGCCGGATCGGGGATCGACCGATAGCGAGGCGGCGGGAAAGACATACTGCCAGCCCCACTCCTTTGCCGCGTTCGGATATTTGCGGTCGAGAGCTTCCGGCAGATATACCTTGCCGTAACCTTTTTCAAGGTCTTTTTCATGAATCTTCATCACGCGCCCCAGATGTTCTTTCAGGGTTTCTTTAACCGCTTCGGGCATGACCGTTATCCGGTCTTTATCCCCTTTGCCTGCCCTGACGACGATGGAATTCAAACCGAAATCAATATCCTGAACCCGCAGCCGGGCAACTTCCATAAGCCGCATCCCAGTGCCGTAAAGAAGCTGAACAATGAGCAAATCCCTTCCCGTTAACTGGTCAAGCAACTTACGAACCTCCTCCTGTGTCAAAACCACGGGCAGTTTCGGCCCCCTCTTGGCCCGGACCGTTTTACCGAGATCCTGAAGATCGATTTTGATGACCTCCCGAAACAGAAACAACAGGGCATTGAAAGCCTGATTCTGCGTAGAAGATGATACGCTTTGCCTGACGGCAAGATGACTCAGGAAATCCCTGACATCCGTCTCATCAACGCCATGAATCTGCCAATCTTTCCGTTTTATCCCGGTCACATATGTGTGAAAACGCCGGAACCATTCCATGTATGTCCGCTCGGT
>JAUSOK010000069.1 GCA_030656035.1 Syntrophales bacterium | reverse complement strand
CAGCACGTAAACCGTCCGCATGGAAATATCGTTTTTGAATCAATGATTGAGGGCCTCGCCGTGTTTACGGAAAAATTTCCCGGGGCCGTGTGGCTGGAGGTTTTCCTGCTTGCCGGGATGTCGGGGCTCCCTTTCGAGGCGGTAAAGATCGCCGCCCTCACAGGACATATCCATCCCGAACGGGTTCATCTGAACACCGTTTGCCGTCCGCCCGCCGAGGAGTTCGCGTTTTCGCTTTCCAGGGAACAGATGCTGGCCTTGAAGAATTTATTCCCGGGGCCGGTGGATATTATCAGCGAGAATGTGCAAAACGATGATCGCACCTTCACCCTGTTGAAGCCCAGAGTTATGGACATCCTGGCGTTACTGCGCAGACGTCCCTGCACCTCCGGTGATGTTGCGCATGGTCTTGGCATGCATATAACGGAAGCGCTCAAGCGCCTCGAAGCACTGAGCTCTGCCGGGAAGGTGAAAACGGTCATCACCGGCGGACAGCATTTCTACGTTGTATCCGGCGCGAAAAGAGCATCGAGACCGTGACAGACAATTAAGAATTATCGGAGTTACTCGCTCCGGCAGCTTTACGTCGCCGGAAAAATATGAGATGATAAAGCATGCAGACGCAATCCATTGTTTACCGTCCCATCGGCATCATCCATTCCCCCTACCGGGATGTTGCGGATATGCCCATACAGCCCACAGGCGCCACGGGCGTTGCGGGAACGGTGGCAGTTGACGAAAAATATCAGGAAGGTTTTAAGGATATTGATGGATTTTCCCATCTCATCCTGATTTACTTTTTCCATCTCTCCCGGGGGTTTTCCCTGCAGGTGAAGCCCTTTATGGACGATGTTGAGCGCGGCGTCTTTGCCACCAGAGCCCCCCGGCGCCCCAACCCGGTCGGCCTGTCGGTAGTGAGGCTTGTCCGGGTCGAGGGATCGGTTCTGCATATCGAGGATGTGGATATTGTGGACGGGACGCCCCTGCTGGACGTCAAACCCTACGTTCCGCTCTTTGATATCCGGCAGGACATAAAAATCGGCTGGCTTGCAGATCGCGGAAGAGGCGTTTTTCACGCCCGCGCGGATGGGCGTTTCAGATCATAACGGGGAATTCCCGTTGAGATAACACTTCAATCCTAAGGAGGAATTCATGTTTTACGAAGAACGATGCGATTTTTGCGGAGACTGTCTGGCCCGGTGCCATTATCTGCCCTTTGATCAGAAAAGCGGCTCAGAGGCGTTCAAGAAGCTGGTTCAGGGAGAAAAGGTGGATTGGCTGTACGACTGTGTTACCTGTATCGCCTGCAACGAATACTGCCCGAAGGACGCGCGCCCCTTCGACCTGATCCTGAAAAAGATGGAAGAGGCCGGGGACTTC
>JAUSOK010000067.1 GCA_030656035.1 Syntrophales bacterium | reverse complement strand
CTTAAAGAATATCGTGGGGCAGTTGGGAGAGCCTTTCCGGAAGGCAGCGGACGGCGTCCTGGATCGTCTGTATGACTGTGTGACGACCATGCCGGTATTCGTGAAGATAGACGATGCCATCCCACTGGACAGCACCCTATTGACCAAGATTGTCCGGGCCATCCGAGAGAGGAAACAGGTCAGCTTTCAGTATACCGCTGAGAAGGGGGCTCATCCAGTCAATATGGAACCCTACCGGGTCGTCTATTTCAGCGGCTTCTGGTATCTCATCGGAAACGAGCCCATTACGGGTATCATCAAGCGTTATGCCCTGGACAGGATCACGGATTTACGAGTGTCAAAAACGTGTTTCAAAGGCATTCCTGATGATCTGGACGCCATCCTTCATAGTAGCGCCAATATCTGGTTTGCCGGGGAGATGCACCTGGAGGTCACGGTTCTGATAGATGCCCAGGTCAGCCATTACTTCAAACGCCGAAAGATGTTCCCGACTCAGGAGATCAAAGAGGAAAGGCCGGACGGGTCGCTCGTCGTCACCTTCCGGGTGGGCCGCTACGAGGCAATCCGTAACTTCCTCAAGTCCTGGATCCCCAATATCGTCATCCTGACGCCCGAAGATTTCAAAAAAGAACTGCTGAAAGACGTGAAAGGGTGGGTGAAGCGGCAGGAAGGGAAAGTCACACTCGCATAATTTGTAATTTGAAGAGAATGAATGAAATGTTTCTTCGCAGAAAAATAACTGTGAAGCGCTACCACATTTCAAACCGAAGTCAATGAATTCGTCCGAATGGTTATTGTGTAGAGTTGTATTTGCTATCAGTGACACCGCCGGTAAGGCGATCTTTAAAATTATTGAAATATGCCTGCCTGGTTCAATTCCGGAAGTTTGATTAATGAACACGGAACAAAAGGTCATCCTGTTCACCGCAGCCGTGGGTCCAGCGAATCCCGGATGCCTTCTCCCAGAAGGTTGTAGCCCAGGACAGTAATGAGAATCGCCATGCCGGGATAAAGGGACAGCCACCAGGCGATGTCGATGTTGTCCTTGCCGGCGGTGAGGATATTGCCCCAGCTTGGCGTGGGCGGCTGGACCCCGATGCCCAGAAAACTCAGGGCCGACTCCGTCAGGATGGCGCCGGCGACACCCAGGGTCGCGGCAACGAGGATGGAGGCCATGGCATTGGGCAGGATGTGGATAAAAATGATCCTCAGGTCGCTGGCGCCGATCACGCGGGCTGCCAGGACAAAATCCCTTTCCTTGAGCGAAATGAAATCGGCGCGGACCAGGCGCGTGATGCCCATCCAGCCCGTGAGCCCGATGATGATCATGATGTTCCAGATGGACGGTTCCAGAATGGCGATGACGGCCAGGATCAAAAAAAACGTGGGAAAGCAGAGCATGACATCCACAAAGCGCATGATGACGGCGTCCACCCAGCGGCCGTAGTAACCGGAAACGGCGCCCAGAATGGCGCCGAGGAGAATGGCGATGCCTGTCGCGACAAAGCCGACCTTCAGGGAAATGCGCGCGCCCCAGATCATGCGCGAGAGCACGTCCCGGCCCAGTTGATCGGTTCCGAAGGGGTGGGCGGATGATGGCGCCGCCAGAACCTGAGTGAGGTCAATCATGCTGGGGTCATAGGGCGCAATCCAGGGCGCGAGCAGCGAGACGGCAAACAGCAGCAGGACCACCAGGCTGCCGGCCACGGCCATCTTGTTTTGCAGAAATCTTTTCCAGAAATCGGATTCCATGGTTACGACACCCGGATGCGCGGATCGGCGACGGCATAGGAGACGTCGGCGACCAGGTTGCCCAGCAGCGTCAGCACGGCGCCGATGAACAGGATGCCCATCACGACCGGGTAGTCCCGTGCCATGACGGACATGTAAAAGAGCTGCCCCATGCCGGGGATCGCAAAGATGGTTTCGAAAATCACGCTGCCGCCGATGAGTCCCGGAATCGACAGCCCCAGGATCGTGATCACGGGCAGCAGGGCGTTCCTCAGGGCGTGTTTGTAGATGACCGCGCGCTCGCTGAGACCCTTGGCGCGGGCCGTCGTGATATAGTCCTGACGGATGACCTCCAGCATGTTTGAGCGCATATACCGGGACAGGCCGGCGAGCCCGCCGAAGGCCGAGAGCATGACCGGCAGAATCAGATGTTTGATCAGATCCCAGAATGCCGCCACGGCAGGCAGATACTCATAATTCAGGGACCGGATGCCGGATATGGGCAGCCATCCGAGTTGCACGCCGAACAGAATCATGAGCAGCAGCGCCAGCCAGAACGTGGGCGTGGCGAAGCCGACGAAGACCAGGACGCTCGTCAATTTATCGAAAAGCGAGTTCTGGTGAACAGCCGACAGGACGCCGATAGGAATGGCGATGGCCAGAATCAGGATCAGCGAGAGGACATTCAGCAGGATCGTGATGGGCAGCCGCTCCAGAATCTTATCCGCGACGGGCCGGTGATCCGTGGAAAAGGACTGACCGAGATCAAGGACAGCCAGTTTTTTCACCCAGATCCAGTATTGGTGATAGAGCGGCTTGTCCAGGTCGTACATGGCCCGCAGGCGTTCCTGCGCCTCGGCGGATGCCCGCGGATTCATCTGGGTCTGAAGATCGGTGGGAGATCCGGGGGCCAGATGCATGACCGCAAAGCAGATGATCGTGATCCCGACCAAAAGCGGCGCCATGAAAAGCAGCCTTTTCGCGATGTATTGCAGCATCTCCGGGGCGCCTCACATCTGTGCAAGCAGTTTCATCGTTTTGATATTCTCCAGGCTTCGCCGGAAATGTTGCTCCGAATGGGCTTCCAGCGTGATGATCGGGCGCCGCCCCATATCCCTGAGTTTCTGCAGAAGGTCGCCAAAGGGGAAATTGCCCTCTCCCGGCGGCAGATGTTCGTCGGTGATCCCGTGATTGTCGTGCAGGTGAAGCTGGCCGGTCATGGCACCCAACTGGCTGATCCAGTCTTCGAGGGGCGCTTTGGCGAAGACATTGAAATGGCCGGTGTCAAAGCAGAAACAGATATGAGGGGAACGCAAGGAACAAAGCAGTTCTTTCAGAAGGTGGGGATCCGTTTCGTAAACATTTTCCAAGGCAATAAGGGTATCCATCGCCTCGGCCAGGGCCAGGAAGGGCCGCCATGTATCGATGCTGTTTTCCAGCCACAGCGCCTCGGTGGAGACATAGTAGCGTCCGTCAAAGGAGGGATGGCAGACGATCGAACGGGGCCGGAAATCGGGCGCGAGATCGAAGACCTGCCGCAGGCGGTCCGCCGTCGCCCGGCGGATTTTCTGATCAAGCGCGCCGGGCCTCAGATCCATAAAGGGGGCGTGGATCGTCGTCGTCAGCCCGGCATCGAGCAGCGCAGCGGCGACTTTCCTGTAATCGTCCGGGCGAAACCGATCGAGCGTTTCGTGGTTGAAGCTGATCTCCGGATTGATGCGCTCCTTGAGGACCATCGGCAGATACCTGTCCCGCAGCATGTGAAAGGGCATATGGATCTGTACTTTTTTAAGGATATCCTGCATGTTGACCGCACCCGTCTGAAGTGGCGTTTTGTGTATCACAGGGGTCGCTTTTTAACAACCGGCAAATTTACCGCTGCGCCTTTTCCGGTCTGGAAATCCGGTGCGACGGATTGGATACGTTCATGCTCCGACTCGATTTTTCTTTGCGTTTTCCAATTGTTGTGTGTATAAACGCTTAATTCCATCAAGGAAAGAATATGGGAATATGAGAAACAGAAAGAAGCAAATGCCATCCTGGTCTGATGTGAAAACAGCGCTTGAGTGCTTCGATCATCCGGACTTACTCGAACTGATTTCAGACATATACAATTTGTCGAAAAACAACCAAGACTTCTTGCATGCCCGTCTCTCAATCGGAGATGACCTCTTGGCGCCTTATAAAAAAATCATAAAAGAATGCATGTATCCCGATATCCCGAATGAGTCTGTCCGGATACTTCGAGCAAAGCGGGCTATCAGCGATTATTCCAAGGCAATCCGTGATACAAAAGGCGAAGCTGAATTGTTGACCTACTTTGTGGAATGCGGGCACAAATTTACGCTCTATTACGGCGATATTGACGAAGACTTTTATGATTCCCTTATGGAGGTTTATGGTCAGGCAATCAAAAAAGTCCTCACCCTTCCTGACCATGAACAGGGTAATTTCAGGGAAAGATTGAAGAAAATAATGCTATCCTCCAATGGCATCGGTTGGGGTTACCATGACAGTCTCTGTGACGATTATTACGGTTTATTTAAAGCCTCGAATTAGGCAGAGACGCCAAATGGAGGAGAAAAGGCTGAAGGCGGTCATTCCCACGTTAATGTAGGAAAGAATATGGGAATGTCCATACGGGTCCCCGTTGGCCAAAAGGGCAATTAAGGGCCATGACTCAACAAGAGATGGTAAAAAAGAGGGTAGTATGGGCACCGGGAAGCGTAGTGCCAAAGGATGTGAAAAAGAATTAACGAAGTGTGGTGTCTGAGACAAAGTGAGGTTCATCCATGACAGCCAATAGCTTCTTCGATGAACAAACCGAGCAATCTCTCGTGAAAGCGACGATTGTCGCCAAATACTTCGATGCATGGGCGAGCGTCATCGTCAACACACAGAAAAGAAACCCCCATCAGCCTCAGAAAATTGCCTACATCGATCTTTTTGCCGGACCGGGGCGCTATGAAGACGGTTCTCCGTCTACTCCCCTGAAGATACTCCAGAAAGCCATCGAGAAACCCGATATTCGGGATCGTCTTGTGACCCTTTTTAACGACAAGGATGAAGACAATACCCGGTCACTGGAGAAGGCCATTGCGGAAATTCCCGGAATCGAAAACCTGAAGTATAAGCCTCAGGTAAAAAATGAAGAAGTCGGAGAAGAGATCGTCAAGATGTTCGAAGGGATGTCACTCGTTCCCACTCTGTTTTTTGTGGATCCCTTCGGCTATAAAGGACTTACGCTTCGCTTGGTCAATTCCGTCTTGAAGGATTGGGGGTGCGACTGCCTTTTCTTTTTCAATTACAACAGGATCAGCATGGGCCTGAGCAATCCCATGGTCAAGCAGCGCATGGATTCTCTCTTCGGTGAAGTGCGGGCGGATGTATTAAGGAAAAAACATGAATGGGACAATCCTGCGCAACGGGAACTGATGATCGTCGAGGAGCTCTGCCAGGCGATCAAATCGTATGGTGGTCGCTATACCCTGCCCTTCCGCTTCAAGGATGCGAAGGGGAAGCGCACAAGTCATCACCTGATTTTTGTCAGCAAGGACTTCCGCGGCTACGATATCATGAAGGGGATTATGGCAAAGGAGAGCTCAGGGGCCGAGCAGGGTGTCCCCTCATTCGAATATAGCCCTGCGGATTTTCTGCCGAAACAGAGCCTGCTGTTTCAGTTGTCAAGGCCACTTGATGATTTGCAGGACGTGCTGCTAGATCAATTTGCCGGGCGTACGCTTTCCATGCAGGATATCTATGAAAAACACAGTGTCGATACGCCCTATATCAAATCGAATTATAAAGAAGCATTGAAAACATTGGAGAATAATGGGAAGATAACTGCAGAACCAGACAGATCAAAACGAAGAAAAGGGACATTTGCCGACGATGTTCTCGCAACATTTCCGGATAGGAAAGAGTGAAGATGGCTGCAAATTCAACGATTGAATGGACGGAATCGACCTGGAACCCGGTCACCGGCTGCACCAGGATCAGCGAGGGATGCGCCCATTGTTATGCCGAACGCATGGCCCTCCGGCTCAAAGCGATGGGGCAGAAAAACTACGCCAACGGATTTCAGGTAACCTTGCATCCTCATGCCTTGAATATTCCCTTGAAATGGAAAAACCCCCATATGATCTTTGTCAATTCCATGGGCGATCTTTTTCACAACGAGGTTCCCCTCTCCTTCATTCAACAGGTCTTTGAAGTCATGAACAATGCGTATCGGCACCGGTTTCAGATTCTGACCAAGAGGGCGGAACGTCTTGCCGACCTTGCGCCGTCGCTGAACTGGACGGAGAACATCTGGATGGGCGTGACGGTGGAGAGCGCCGCCTACCTTTACAGGCTTGAATATCTTCGCAATGTACCGGCGGCAGTCAGGTTTCTTTCGCTGGAACCGCTGTTAAGCCCGATACCCGATATGGATCTTACAAAGGTCGATTGGGTAATCGTCGGCGGGGAAAGCGGTCCCGGCGCCCGGCCCATGAACAAAAGCTGGGTGATCGACATCCAGCAACAATGCCATGACGCAAAAGTTCCTTTCTTCTTTAAACAATGGGGCGGCGTCAACAAGAAGAAGTCCGGCAGACTTTTGGACGGCGCAACGTATGGCGAAATGCCGGAGGATGGTGGCGGTATTTACCAAAGAAACTCTATGTTCAATCTTCGATAGATGTTGAATCAAGGAGGGTGATGGGAACATTCAACCACATATGCCTTTACACGGATGGTTGCAGTAAGAATAAGAACAACCCAAGGCCCGGAGCCATTGGTGTGCTCATTTGCTATGACACCAATACCCTCCTCTAAATATCATTGAGCGAGTCCAGATGGAATCAAATCAACTTCTTCGTAATTTAGCCATTGCCGTTGGTGCAATGGCCCTTAGCATTGTTGGGTCGAGCATGCACCGCCTGTTTCCTGAAGGTTCAGGGGGTGCCATTGTCATTTTTTTACTGGCGGTTTTCTTAATATTGTCTGGATTTGGCGTCATTGAAAGAGCTCTTAAAAAAACGCGATTAAAATTTCGATCCTTACAATGGCTTCCTCCAAAGGTTGGTATACTTTGCGGAATTTCTCATTCTGGAAAAGACCTTATTCCGATGGCTTGGTCTGACATTTCTCCGGAAGAATGGGTTAACGAGGTTCAGAATACCGCAAAATCATTTGGGAAAAGGATCACGACAAAGCTCATTTACGCCGATGCTCCTTTGGATTCATATGATGCTGTCATAAATCCCTTCGGAGGTAATTATCCTGAGACAAGCTTTGACGGATTCCCTATGTATAACAAAATATTAGAATATATAAGGCAAGGGGGTTTATTTGTGAATGTAGCGGATATTCCCACATACTGGGCATATAACCCCTGGCTAAAACGGAGCCTTGATAGAACGCCAGCAGTCTACGGAGTTGCGGGAGAAGAAGTCCGCTATTTTCAGCAAGTCCCCCTGATGAAGGAACTGGCCTTAAGGGTTAACAATGTGGAGTCACTGGGACCGCCAGTCTGGGCGGTTCAAATTGATAACCGCTATATTAGTTGTGATAATATCATGTCGAGTCTTCTTGCAAGCAGAGCAGTTTTTGTTGAAGGAAATGTTGATTCTGTAATTGTTCCTATTAAGGTAAACGGAAGGGACATGACGCCCCTGTTCTTTTGTTCTTATGGTGATGGCCGCTGTTTAATTTCTCTCAGTTTTTTGACAGATCAGTTTAAGCAGAATCGTCCGTTAAAGACAATCATTTCTAAGTTGATTGTTGACGACGTAACTAAATGATATCATAAAATTATTCTATTCTCCACAGCGAAATTATTGAGGTAAATTCATGAGGAAACGGAAAACGGATGTGAGGCGGCCCGGGGAGAATGTGGTGGATTACCGGCATAAGAATGTTACGAGGTTGAATATTCCGCCAGCGGGGTTGGAGGCGCGGGGGGAGATCGCCAGGGAAAAGCGGATCAAATGGGCCTACAACCCGCATCTGACGCCGGCGCTGCGGTTTGATGGAACCGGCAAGTCTGACGACATCACTGCACTCATTGATGCGGCGGGAAAACGGAAGCTCGAACCGGAGGAGATGAAGCGCCTCCAGGAGGCCTTCCGGAATCATGAGCCGTGGCTGGAGTGGGCGGGAAAGCGCGAGCAGCAGTGGTGTGTCGCCGATCCCGTGGCCCTGCACATCCACGAGCGCATCTCCACGCAGGCGATCCTCAAGGTCGCCCGGCGGGAGGACATTCAGCGCGACCTCTTCGCTGATCCGGAACATGAATACCGCGAGGCGGTGCAGTTCTACAAGCACCCGATGGACTGGACAAACCGGATGATCTTGGGCGATTCCCTCGCCGTGATGGCGTCGCTGGCCCGTCGCGAGGCCCTGGCCGGCAAGGTGCAGATGATCTACATGGACCCGCCCTACGGCATCAAGTACGCCAGCAACTTCCAGCCCGAGGTCGGCCGTCGTGACGTGAAGGACAGGGACGAAGACCTCACCCGCGAGCCGGAGATGGTCAAGGCCTACCGCGACACCTGGACCCTCGGCGTCCACTCCTACCTTTCCTACCTCCGTGACCGGCTGCTGCTGTGCAAGGAACTCCTGGCGGATACGGGGAGTGTTTTTGTTCAGATAAGCGATGAGAATTTGCATCGCGTCCGCTCAGTTCTCGACGAGATATTCAGACCCGATTCTTTTGTGTCTGTGATAACTGTTAAGAAAACTGGTGGTATGGGTCAGGAGTTGATTGACAACGTTTCCGACTTTATACTTTGGTATGCGAAAAATCGTTCACAGATTAAATATACGCCATTGTTTCTTGAAAAGATAATAGGCGAAGGTTCGGGAGAACGTTACTCCAGAATCGAATTACCATCTGGTGAAATAAGGCCCCTTCGAGACGAAGAGGTGCACAATCCATCATTAATTCCAGTAAACAGCCGTGTTTTCCTTGGAGGACCGCTCACATCACAGACACCGAGTGAATCGACAACGTTTGAGTTCCAACTTGAAGGTCATAACCTTCGGCCATCGAAGGGAGGATGGAAGACAAACACCGTTGGCATGGATCGCCTGATCAGGAGTGAACGGCTTCTTTCGACTCGCGAATTCGTCAATTACAAGATGTGCTTAGACGATTTTCCCGCGACATCGATCGGGAATCTCTGGTCTGACACAATGGGAACAGCGGAACAAGATAAGAAATATGTTGTGCAGACGACAACGAAAGTTATTCAACGCTGTCTTCTCATGACCACCGACCCCGGCGATCTGGTTCTCGATCCGACCTGCGGGTCGGGGACGACGGCGTATGTGGCCGAGCAGTGGGGGCGGCGCTGGATTACCTTAGACGTGAGCCGCGTGGCCCTGGCCATCGCCCGGCAACGGCTTCTGACGGCAAAATTCGATTACTACCGTCTTCGGCCCACGAGCGCCGGGGACGTTCAACGGAATCCCGACGGCTCCTGGCTGACCGATCCGGAGGGGCAGATTCCTGGTGCCTGCACCTTTGACTGCAAAATCGTTCCCCACGTCACACTGAAGAGCATCGCCCGGAACCAGGCCCTCGATCCGATCTTTGATAAATGGGCGCCGATCCTCGCTGAAAAGCTGGCGGCGATCAATGCGGCGCTTGTGCAGACCGCCACGAAGGCGATCCGCCAAAAACTCCTCGCCAAACTGGAAATTAAGCAAAAACACGATGGAAAACGAGCAGTTACAAATGCCGACACGCGGCGCTGGCGGCTGTCTGAAAAGGAATGGAAGGAATGGGAAGTGCCTTTCGATACCGATCCCGACTGGCCACAGGCGCTGCAAGAAGCCCTGACGGCTTATCGCACGGCCTGGCGTCAGAAGATGGACGAGGTCAACGCCTGCATCGCCGCCCGGGCCGACCAGGAGGAACTGGTGGATCAGCCCTTCCTGGAGCGGAACCGGGTGCGCGTCGCCGGGCCGTTCACGATGGAGGGGGTCATCCCGGCGGAGGAGAGCATCGACACCGGAGAGGATGCGGACGAGACGCCCATCGGCGGTGCGCCGGGTGAAATGGAAACCTTCGATGAAGGCGAGGGGTCCGTTCGGTCGGAAGCGCAAAATACCGAGGCCTATCTGGACCGCATGATCCGCCTTCTGCGCGGTGACGGCGTCCGTTTTCCCGACAACAAGATTATGAAGTTTACAACACTGGAGGCCCCGGCCGACGGTTCGACGATTCATGCGAAGGGGACTTGGGGCGAGGGAGCGGATGAACGATCGGTTGCCGTGATCTTCGGGCCGCAGTACGGCCCACTGACCACGCGCATCGTGGAGGAGGGCATCCGCATCGCCGCCCGGCGCGGCTTCGACGAGCTGGTCTTCGCCGCCTTCAGCTTCGACGCCCAGGCCCAGGTGACGATCCAGGAGGTGGAAGACCCGGCGATCAAGCTGCACATGGCCCAAATCCGCCCGGACGTAAACATGGGCGACCTCCTCAAAACCACAGTTTCCAGCCAGCTCTTCACGGTCTCCGGATCACCCCGAACCCGCCTTGAGCACCAGGAAGACGGACAATACGTTGTTCACATGGAAGGCGTGGACATCTACGATCCCGTGACGAACGCCGTCCGCTCGACAGGGGCGGAGAAGGTGGCGGCGTGGTTCCTGGACAGCGACTATGATGGCCGCTGCTTCTGCGTCTGCCAGGCCTTCTTCCCGGACAAGAGCGCTTGGGAAAAGCTGGGCAAGGCCCTTGGCAGCGCTTTAGACGAAGAAGCCTTCGCGAAGCTCTCCGGAACGGTTTCGCTGCCTTTTACGGCAGGCAACCACAGCCGGATCGCCGTCAAGGTGATCGATCCACGGGGGAATGAGGTCTTGCGTGTGCATAAGCTGCAGGAGTATGATACAAATTCACAATAGGCTCAGAAAAGGGTATTCAATGGATAAAGCGTTCTAAGCCATTTCATCAAAGAGGTGCAAGTGCCATGAAAAGTTCAAGTATTGCCGAATATGTAAAATTGAGCGTTCCTGAACGGATTCAACTGGTTGAAGACATTTGGGACAGCATCGCCGAGATGCCGGAAGAGTTGCCGCTCACGGAGGCGCAACAGGCGGAGTTAGATCGGCGCCTTATTGCCTATCGTTTAAATCCCGAAGAAGGGTCTCCGTGGGAATACGTGAGAGAAGCTATCCGCCGATCATGAAGCGAATGATTTTCATCCGCCCTGAAGCGGAACAAGACATGCGCGAGGCCTATTCCTGGTATGAAACACAGATGCCAGGACTGGGAGCCAATTTTCTCATGCATGTTGATGCTCAGTTGAGATCACTTCAGAGGAACCCCTTACAATATCCGGTCGTTCACCAAGAAGTCAGGCGTTGCCTGGTCCGCCGTTTTCCTTACGGTATTTTCTATATGATTGAAGATAAACGGATTGTCGTTCTGGCTGTATTTCATGCCAAGCGAGACCCCAAATCATGGCAGGAGAGGTCATGAATCCAGAACCTGTTCTCATCCAGCCCGTTGAAAGCCCCGTCATCTGCAAGCCTTATTATGAGCCGACGCAATACTGGGAATACGACCGGCAGACCGGCCGCGCCGCCCTGCAGCCGGGACGGCGTCCGGCGGCCTACTGGTACAAGTTTGCCGATGCTGACATGCGGAGAGGGCAACTTGCCCTGGAGCTGGAAGAAGACCGGCGGGAATTGACTTTAGTGAACCGGCTGCGCTCCGATGTAAAGCGCTGGCGGAACGCCGGCTGGGAAGGGGCGACGAACGTTACCAAAGATCTCCTCCGGCACTGGCAGCGCAAGGACCGGCCGCGACGTTTTTTCTTCTGCCAGCTTGAAGCTGCGGAAACGATGATCTTCCTCAATGAAATCAGAGGCTACCGGCGTGACGGACAGCGTGGAAAGCCGCGCTGGAACCCGGATCTCACCGACGCCGATTTCGATCTGCTCTGGAAGCCGGCGGACGGATCGGTCGAACCCCTGACACGATATGCCTGCAAGATGGCCACGGGCAGCGGCAAGACGGTTGTCATGGCCATGTTGATCACGTGGGCCTTCTGCAACCGGGCGCGGGTGCCCAGCGACGACCGCTTTCCTAACGCGGTCCTGGTATGCTGCCCGAATCTGACGATCAAGGAGCGCCTCCAGGTTTTGCGGACGGATAACAGGGGCGATGATTATTACACACAGTTCGATCTCGTTCCGCCCCAGTACCGTGACCTGCTGCGCACCGGCAAGGTCCTGATCACGAACTGGCACTTCTTTGCCCCGGAGTCGGAACACAGCGAAGGCGGTCGGAGTTTTGCCGTCGTGAAGAAGGGCGAGGAAACCGACGAGGCTTTTGCCAGAAACCGCCTGGGCGAACTCTTTGAGCGAGGGCCGATCATGGTCCTCAATGACGAAGGTCATCACGCCTACCGGCCGGCCCCGATCCCAGAAAACGAGGCGAAGACGATAACATCCGATCTGAAGAAGGAGCGCGAAGAAGCCACGATCTGGGTGCAGGGGCTGGATAGGATAGCCAGGGCCTGCGGCATCCGGTTCTGCATAGACCTCTCCGCCACACCATTCTACATCAAAGGCAGTGGTTACCCGGAAGGCGAGCCTTTTCCGTGGATTGTCAGTGATTTCGGCCTGGTAGATGCCATCGAAAGCGGCATCACCAAGATCCCCCGCCTGCCTGTCAGCGACACGACCGGCCAGCCCGACCCGAAGTATTTCCGCCTCTGGCGGAACATCACCAAAGATCTCGCAGCAGGACAGCGTCTTTCCAATAAACGGCCGAAACCGGAGATCGTCTGGGAACGGTCTCAGGACGCCTTTGTCCAGTTGGCCGGGGAATACAAGAAGGCATTGGAGGCCATAGAGGAGGCCAGCGACACGGCCCTGAAGGCGCCGCCGGTCATGATCCTGGTCTGTGATAATACCGATATCGCCCAGGTCTTCTTTGAGAACATCGCCGGACAAACGGAAGTGGAGGATATCCCGGAGGACGTCGAGGACGAGGAAGAGGTGCCGAAGGCCAGGCGGAAGAAATCCAAAATGCGGGTCTCCTATGGGGCGAACAAGACGTCTTTCCCGGAACTTTTCCAGAACGATCAGGGGCGCCTCTGGACGATACGTATTGACAGCAAGCGGCTGGAGAAGGTCGAAAGCGAAGACCCGGACGCCACGCGCGACGAGGCGGCGAAGGAACTCCGTGAAATCGTCAACACCGTGGGAAAACCCGAAAAACCAGGGCAGGACGTGCGCTGCGTGGTTTCGGTAGCCATGCTGACGGAGGGCTGGGACGCCAACAACGTGACCCATATTCTTGGCGTGCGCGCCTTCGGGAGCCAGCTTCTGTGTGAACAGGTGGTTGGCCGCGGGCTGAGACGGATGAATTACACGCCTGACCCGCAAACGGAACTGCTCCCGGAAGAGTATGTAGATGTGTACGGCATTCCCTTCTCTGTGATTCCATACAAAGGAAAACCTTCCCGGACACCGGCGGACCGGCCCGTGAACCATGTCTATGCCGTAAAGGAACGAACCGCCTTCGAACTGCGTTTCCCGAATGTCGAGGGTTACGTTTATACCCTGCGCAGGCCCTCAATCAGGGCGGATTTCTCTTCGCTGGAACGGCTGGTGATTGAACCGGAGAAGACGCCGACGGCAACGTTCCTGCGAATTATCACGGATCATCTGGAGGGTGGTGCATATGGCGGAGGGATCGGCGAGTATGTTGAACACAACCGCAAGGAATACTACGACCGTTATCACCTTCAGGAGATCGAGTTCGAGATTGCCCGTCAGATCGTTGCCGCCTTGGTGGGCGAGGGATCAGATGCACCTGTGGGCGGAACCGCCCGCACCCGCGGTCTCGCACGCCATGAACTTTTTCCCCAGGTTCTGCGGATCGTCCGCAGGTACATCGCGGAAAAAGTCGATTTCCGGGGACAACACAAATGTGAACTTGGCCTGGAAAAGTACGTCCGTCGGATCAAGGAGCGACTGCTGGATGCTATCGTTCCCAACGAACAGGAGGGTGAGACGCCGCTCTTGCCCATCCTGAACCGGTACAAGCCCATCGGATCAACTGCCGATGTGGATTTTACGACAAAGCGGAACGTCCACAGCACCGTTCGCTCCCATGTGAACGCTGTCGTTCTGGACAGTTCCTGGGAACAGACTGCTGCCTTCTACCTGGAGCAACAAACCGACCACGTTTTCTGCTATGTAAGAAACGACCGGCCTTTCCTGCTGATTCCCTATGAGTATGAAGGCGCCCAGCATCATTATGAGCCGGATTATCTGGTCCGCCTCAGGAACGGCAAGACCCTGATTCTGGAGATGAAGGGCGAAGAAGATGACCAGGACCGACAGAAATACCAGGCCGCCCGGCGCTGGGTAACTGCGGTCAATCACTGGGGACGCCTGGGGGTGTGGGATTTCAAGCCGTGCCGTGATCCGCAGATGCTGCCAACGTTGCTGGCCGGGATGAAATGATCCGGCGGCGATCAACGCGAAACTGCTTAAAATCAAAAGATAACAGGGTGGATTTTCATTGACAGGGTTGAATCAATCTGTTACTGAAAACAACAAGTTAATGATACGCAACGCGTATCGCACAAGGATTGAAGCGTTACCCATCATGATCAGGAGGTGTGATTGAGTCAGGAAGACACGGAAACCCGTGAACGGGTACTGTTGTGCGTCAATGCCCTGCTGCAGAAAAAGGCCAGGGATCTGACGATTTTAAAGGTGAAAGCGGTCTCTTCTTTTACGGATTATTTCGTGATCTGCAGCGGAGGGTCCGACCGGCAGGTTCAGGCGCTTGCCGACGCCATTCGGGAAGACATGAAAGAAGCAGGCATTATCCCCCTGGGGGTCGAGGGGGGGAAAATCGGCAAATGGGTGTTGCTGGATTATGCCGACGTGATCGTCCACATCTTTTATGATCCGGTCCGCGAGTTCTACAACCTCGAACAGCTCTGGCCTGATGTTCCCCGGATGGATGTGGACGTGAACCTGTCGGAATTGGCGGCACTCGATCCGGGAATGTAGCGTTGAAGCGCTTTATACAGGGTCTGGGTGATCTGGTTTTCCCTCCCTGCTGCATGGCCTGCGGCATTCTGCTCACCGGTCCGGGAGATGCATCGTTCTGCCCCGCCTGTTTTTCCGATATCCGGTTTGTCGCTCCGCCGCTGTGCCCCTGTTGCGGCATTCCGATGGCCGGGGCCGGCGCCGATCATCTTTGCGGGAATTGTCTGGTTTCCCGACCGCCCTATGCCATGGCCCGGGCTGCCGCCCGATATGAATCCGTCCTGCATGATGTCATCCATGTCTTCAAATACAAGGGGAAAATCACGACCGGCGAAATCCTGGGAAAGATGATGGCCGATCATGTCTATCCGGGTTTTTCCATCGCCGATTATTCCCTGATTGTCCCCGTTCCGCTGCATCCGAAACGGTTGAGCGAGCGGGGTTTCAACCAGGCCGTCATCCTGGCGCGGGAGATATCGAAGCGGTTTTCCATCCCGCTGGATTTTCTGACCCTCAGGCGCCATATGTTCACGGAGCCGCAGGTGAGCCTGGGTAAAGAACAGCGGACGGCGAATGTCAGGGGCGCCTTTGCCGTGAAGAATGGGAAAAAGGTAGAGGGACAGAGGATTATCCTGGTGGATGATGTCTATACGACGGGCAGCACCGTCAAGGAATGCACCGGGGCGCTCATGAAGCACGGGGCCGCGGAAGTGGCCGTGCTGACGCTGGCCAGGGCCGTTTAGATGAACCATCCCTGGCGGGACGGCATGATGCCTTCTTTCGCATATAAGGGAGCAGGAATATTTTCAGATCACAGGGGAAACGATGGAAAAAATTCTATCACGAAAAGCTTTGAAAAGAGAGATTGACCGGCTCAGAAACGAAGGCAGAAAAATCGCCTTTACCAACGGTTGTTTTGATGTCCTGCACGTGGGGCATGTGCGGTATCTGCGCGAGGCCGCAAAAACGGGCGACGTCCTGGTCCTGGCCCTCAACAGCGATACATCCGTCCGGGCCATCAAGGGCGACAAGCGGCCGCTGGTTCCCGAAGCGGAGCGGGCGGACGTGGCGGCGTCGCTGCAATCTGTCGATTATGTCATCATATTCGATGAGTTGACGCCCCTCGAACTGATCGAATATCTGCAGCCGGACGTCATCGTCAAGGGCGGAGACTGGGCGGAAGAAAACGTCGTCGGCCGGGACGCCGTAAAAAGATGGGGCGGTTCCGTGGTGATTGTTCCCGAGACCCCGGGCGCCTCGACGACGAATATTGTTGAGAAAATCATAAGCGTTTACGGCAATATCTGATCCGGATGCATTTTTTTGACGAACTCGTAAAAAGTCGAAAAATAAGCCGAAAACGAAGGTGTCATTTTTTTCTTTACAAAGATATTGATATTGTGTATGAGGATTTCCCCTTGAAGTAGTGTAATGAAATATTTTCGTATGCTGAGGTTTGTATTTTGGCCATGAAACCCGAAAAACTGGAGCTGTTCAGAGTCATGCTGACCCAGAAGATCGCCGACCTTCTGGAAGACGCGGGCAAGACCGTCTCTGAAATGACCGTCAGCAAGGAGAATTTTCCCGATCCCAATGACCGGGCATCGCTCGAAGCAGACCGCAATTTTGAACTTCGCATCCGCGATCGGGAGCGAAAACTCATTGCAAAGATGCAGGAGGCGATCCGGCGGATCGACGACGGCGCGTTCGGGATTTGTGACGATTGCGGCGGCTCCATATCGGAAAAAAGGCTTCTGGCCCGTCCTGTGACCACGCAGTGTATCGACTGCAAAACCAAACAGGAAAAGATTGAAAAGATCCAGGGCGATTAGCCCTCTTGTCCTTTGTTGCGCAAGCCTCGGCGTATCAGAGTCCCCATTCTTTCCGCAAATATTCGTTGACAATTTCCATCAGCCCCCTTTAATAAAGATGCCATCTCTACTTTCCCAAAGGAAGTGAATTAATCATGTTCGTCCGCCTGGCCGTCAATATCCCTTCCGATCGAACGTTTCTCTACGCTGTCCCCGAGGATATGAAGAAGGACATTGCCGTCGGCAAACGGGTTTTTGTGCCCTTCGGCGGAAAAAAGATCACCGGCTACGTGCTTGAAACCACGTCGGTTGCCGAAATAGGGCAAATTAAAGATATTATTGATGTTCTTGACAATGAACCCCTTTTCAATGAAGCAGATTTGAATTTCTTCCGGTGGACGGCCGATTATTATCTTTATCCTCTCGGAAAGGCGCTGGCTGAGATCCTGCCTGCAGGAATTAACCTCCGGAATCAACGATGGGTGTCTCCGGCGGCCGTGGGGGATAATGTGGCGGCCGGTGATTTGTCCGGGGGCCAACGACAGATCCTCAATCTGTTGCATCATTTTCCTTCGGGTCTGTCCGAAGAACAGCTGAAGAGGGAGTTGAAGGAAAGGAATATCAGCAGAAACATCCGCATTCTGGAGCAGAAGGGCCTGTTAGCCGTGGCTGACAGGATCCGGAAACCCGCGGTGGCCCCCAAGATGGAAAAGATTGCTTCTCTGAATCCGGAACCGCCGCGCAACATTCGACTGACGGATCGCCAGCGGCGTGTCGTCGATTTTCTCATACAGGCCGGTCCGGTTTCAACGGCTGTCATCGGAAAGATCTTTGATGACGCCGCTGCTGTTCTCAGAAGCCTCGAAAAAAAAGAGATTCTGTCCATTCGCGTGCGGGATGCTTATCGCCGCCCCGAACAGGAAGCCCGCATCGGCATTCACAACCGCGATATCCTGCTTAATCAGGACCAGCAGGCGGCCCTGCGTGATATTAAGCACGGCATGGCCGGTGGGCGTTATGCTCCTTATCTTCTGCATGGCGTTACGGGAAGCGGCAAGACGGAGGTTTATCTCCAGGCCATCGCGGAAGTCCTCAAGGGCCATGGCGGGGTGATTTGCCTTGCGCCCGAAATCGCCCTGACGCCGCAGTTATTCAGCCGGTTCATGGAGCGGTTTCCGGATCAGGAAATCGCCCTGATGCATAGCGGCATTTCGACGAGCGCCCGGTACGATCAGTGGCGACGGATCTGCAAAGGCGCAATCCGGATTGTCATCGGTGCCCGTTCCGCTGTCTTTGCCCCGGTGCGAAACCTCAAGCTGATTATCGTGGATGAGGAACACGATGTCTCCTACAAACAGGACGACCGGATGCGATATCATGCACGCGATCTGGCGATCGTCAAGGCGAGACAACAGGCTGCGGCGGTCATCCTCGGCACGGCCACACCGTCGGTGCAGAGCCATTTCAACAGCAGGCAGAAAAAATACCGTTATCTGTGCCTCCCGCAGCGGGTTGAAGACAGACCCCTGCCGGCGGTGGAAATCGTGGATATGAAAATGCAAAAGGATGAAAAGGGCAGACCCCCGATTCTGTCTCGCCCCCTGATGCATGCCCTCGCGGAGGCGCTGCATGCGCGAAAGCAATCCCTCCTTTTCCTGAACCGGCGCGGCTTCAATACCTTCCTGTTTTGCCCGGACTGCGGCCATGTCTTTCACTGTCTGAACTGTTCCGTATCCCTGAACCATCACGCCGCGGAAGGCAAGCTCAGATGCCATTACTGCGATCTGGCCGTCGATATTCCCCGGCAGTGTCCGGCCTGCCGCGGTTCCCGTATCAACAGTTACGGCGTCGGGACCGAAAGACTGGAGGCCGAGGTGAAAAAGGCCTTTCCGCAGGCCCGCGTGGCAAGAATGGATAGCGACACCACGTCGGCCAGCGGGGCGCATGGACGTATCCTGCAGGCCCTTGAACGATTTGAAATCGATATTCTGGTGGGCACCCAGATGATCACCAAGGGGCATGACTTTCCGAATGTGACGCTGGTCGGGGTCGTCTCTGCCGATACGGCCATGAACATACCGGACTTCCGGGCGGCGGAGAAAACCTTTCAGATCCTGACCCAGGTCGCCGGCCGGGGCGGCCGGGGCGATTTTCCGGGAAAGGTCGTCATTCAGACGTACAATCCCGACCACTATGCCATCCAACGGGTTAAAGCTCATGATGTTGAGGGTTTCTATCAGGATGAGATGAATATCCGGCAGCCACTGTCCTGGCCGCCCTTTTCCCGGATGATCAATCTGCAAATGTCGTCGCTCAACAGGGAGAAGGGCAGGGAAGGCGCCATGAGCATTGCGGCGTTTGCCAGATCGCGATGTCAGGGAACATCAGCAGCCGCCCGGATCGATGTCCTCGGCCCGGCAGAGGCCCCCATCGCCATGATCAAGGGGCGGCGCCGCTGGCAGTTGCTTTTGCTCGGAACCCAAAGCCGGGCGCTTCACGT
Source organism: Syntrophales bacterium (assembly GCA_030656035.1). Taxonomy (GTDB): domain Bacteria; phylum Desulfobacterota; class Syntrophia; order Syntrophales; family Fen-1087; genus JAPLJM01. The sequence continues at coordinate 25,890 of JAUSOK010000067.1, read as the reverse complement.
CCTGGTCAAAGACATCCTCGCCGGAGCGAAGCCCAAAGGCCTGGAAATAAAAGTGGACGTCGATCCCATGAACTTCATGTAGGAAAACCATTGACCAAAATGGAAGAAAGTCTGCAAATGGCCAAACGCATCAAGAAAAGATACCCCCCGGTTCACGAGATGACCCCGTCCGAGCAGGTCGGTCTGGTCCGGGAGGTCTTTGCCACAATTCCCCGGCGCTACGATTTTCTGAACCGGGTTTTCAGTCTGAGACGGGACGTGGCCTGGCGCCGGTTTGCGGTCCGGAAGATGCGTTTTTTCAACACGTCAAGATTTTTGGATGTGGCGACCGGCACGGCGGATCTGGCCGTGGAGACCGTACGCAGGCATCCCCCGGTCCGGGTCGCCGCTCTGGATTTTGTCCTGGAAATGATGGCCGTGGGCCGTCAGAAAATCCGGCGCAAGCACATGGCGGATCGTATCCGCCTGATTCAGGGGGACGCCCTGTCTCTGCCCTTTGATGATAATGTCTTCGATGTGGCCGCCATCGCTTTCGGCATCCGGAATATCCCGGATCGGCGACGCGCATTGGAGGAGATGAAGCGCGTGGTCGTCCTGGGCGGTCAGGTGATGGCGCTGGAGATGAACTTTCCGCGCCATCCGTTGTTTCGCCGGTTTTACGATCTGTATCTCAATCGCGTGCTGCCCCGTATGGCGCGCCTTTTTTCACGAAATCCGGCTGCTTATCGTTATCTTGGTGATTCCATTAAGGAATTTCCATCACCAGACCAGTTCGCCCGCCTCATGGCGGAGGCGGGTCTGACGGGGATTGAAAAATATTCCTTGACCCTGGGGATTACCTATCTCTATATCGGCGTCAAACCGGAGACAAAATCATGAAACCGAAGATCCTCTTTATGGGCACGCCGGAATTTGCCGTGCCGTCGCTGAAGATTCTTCTGGAACAAGACCATTGCGTCATCGGCGTTGTAACGCAGCCGGACCGGCCGAAGGGGAGGGGAAAGCAACCGGCGCCGCCGCCGCTCAAGGTCTTTGCCGAGGCGCATCGACTTCCCGTCCTTCAGCCGGAGCGCGTCCGGTCTCCAGAATTCCTTGAATTATTCAGGCAACTTACGTCGGACTTGGTCGTGGTTGTCGCTTTTGGCCAGATCCTGCCGAAGGAGATGCTGGAAAGGCCGCGCCTGGGATGTATCAACGTCCATCCGTCGCTGCTGCCCAGGTACCGCGGGGCGGCGCCGCTGAACTGGACCATCATCAGGGGGGAGACCCACACGGGCGTCACGATCATGCAGATGGACGAAGGCATGGATTCCGGCGACATTCTGCTGCAGGAAAAAACGGAGATCGGTCCTTGCGAAACCTTCGGCGAGCTTCATGACCGGCTGGCTGTCAGGGGAGCGCAATTGCTTGCAGAAGCAATCGGCATGATTGTAACGGGTGAGTTCAGGCGGATTCCCCAGGACCATGCGGCTGCCACGTTTGCGCCCAAGCTGAAAAAGGAAGACGGCGTCATCCGCTGGGAGGCCGATGCCCAGACAATCGTCCGGCTCATCCGGGGCCTGTCGCCGGCGCCGGGCGCCCATACTTTTTTCGACGGGAAAATCCTGAGAATTTTTCAGGCCGTCGAAATAGACACGCCTTCGCCGACGCCGCCCGGCGCCACTTCAATCTCCGAAAATGAACTGATGGTGAGCACCGCAAACGGTATGGTTTCGCTGCTGGACGTGCAACTGGAGGGTAAGAAAAGAATGCCCGTCCATGAGTTTCTGAGGGGTTGCCGGCTTAAGCCCGGCGACCGGCTGGGGACGGCTGCGTAAAAAGTCGAAAATTCCCTCCCCCTCGACGGGGGAGGGTTCGGGTGGGGTTTAAAAAGATGGATTCAATCATGTCTTTTCCCCCTCCCCTTCATCCCTGCCCGCCAGGGGAGGGGGAAAGGGACTTTTTGCGCAGCCGTTAAAATGGAAGAAAGGAGTTCCCATGACACGCAGGCGTTTTGTTGATTTGAGCATTACGATCGAAGCGGGACTTCCGAGCGATCCCCCGATGATGATTCCGCGGGTCGATTACATTGATCACGCCATGGGCACGGCATCCATGCTGGAATTCTTTCCGGGCCTCAAGCAGGAACAGTTGCCCGGCGGTGTCGGCTGGGCCGTCGAATTTCTGTCGTTGGCGACCCACAGCGGCACGCATCTGGATGCCCCCTATCACTATCATCCCACGATGGACCGGGGGGCGCCGGCGACGACCATCGATGAAATCCCGCTCGAATGGTGCTTTGGCGACGGAGTCCTGCTCGACTTTCGCCACAAGGGGGACGGCGAACGGATCACTGTCGAGGATGTGCGGCAAGAACTCGATCGGATCCGCTATGAAATCAAACCTATGGATATCGTTCTCGTGCAGACGGGCGCCGATGCGTTCTGGGGAAAGCCGGAGTATCTGATCAAGGGCGCCGGCATGGACCGGGAAAGCACGCTTTTTCTGACCGAAAAGGGAGTCCGCGTGGTGGGAATCGACGCATGGAGCTGGGACCGGCCGCTCCCTTACCTGGCCAGGGAATTCCAGGAAAAGGGGGACCCCAAGGTCATCTGGGAGGCGCATTTTGCCGGCATCGAGATCGGTTACTGCCACATGGAAAAAATGGCCAATCTGGCCGCCATCGGCCGGCCGCACGGATTCACGGTCTGCTGTTTTCCCGTGAAGATCAAGCGGGCTTCCGCCGGCTGGACGCGGCCCGTGGCCATTATTGACGTATGAAGGATTCCGCCCGCAGCCTGGCCGTCGCGATTCTGAACCGGATCGATCAGGCCGGCCTCTTTGCCGAACCCCTGTTGGACCAGGCGCTCTCCCGGGGGGGACTGACCGATATCCATGACCGGCGCCTGCTGACAGAGATCGTCTACGGAACCCTGCGCATGCGGGGCCGCATCGACTGGGTCATTGCCTTTTTCTACAAAGGGGATCCGGCGAGCATGGACGGCGGCGTCCGAAATATCCTGCGCACGGCGCTTTACCAGTTCTTCTTTACCGACCGGATCCCGGCTTTCGCCATTGTTGATGAGGCGGTCAAGCTCGTCAAAGCGACGCACCCCACGGCATCCGGTCTCGTAAACGCCATTCTGAGAAACGTCATCCGGAGGGAAAAGGAGATTCCCTGGCCGCAGATCGAAGCAGACCCGGCCGTCCATATCGCGGTCGTTCATTCCCATCCGCTCTGGCTTGTCAAACGGTGGATTGCGTTGTTCGGCCTCCAGGAAACGCTAAGTCTCTGCACGGCCAATAACGAGATCCCGCCGCTGACCGTCCGTGTAAACAGGCTTAAATCAACCCGTGATGAACTCATGCAGCATCTGCGGCATAGCGGTTTTACCGTGAGGGAAACGGAATTTTCCCCAGACGGACTCGTGTTGACCCATCCGGCAATCCCGCTCCGGGATACTTTCAGCTATAAAGAGGGACGGATACAGGTTCAGGACGAGGCCTCCCAGTTGGCGGCCCGCCTGCTGGATCCCAGGCCGGGGGAAAAAATCCTCGATGCCTGCGCCGGTGCGGGCGTAAAGACCTCCTATCTTGCTGAAATCATGCAGAATCAGGGTGAAATCACGGCAGTTGACATCAGCAGGCAGAAAGTGAAGGCGCTGCGGGAAAACGCCGAAAGGCTGGGGATTGCCATCATTGCGCCGCTCGTGAGGGATCTCCGGGAAGACCCCGGCGAGGCCTTTCGGGGCGCCTTTGACGGGATTCTGCTGGATGTGCCCTGTTCCGGCCTGGGAACGCTGCGGCGGAACCCGGAAATCAAGTGGCGAATCACTGCGCAGGATCTCCATCGTCATGCAGACTTGCAGAAAAGGCTGATCGCCTGCGTTGCCGGATGCCTACGGCAGGGCGGACGCCTCGTTTACAGCACCTGTTCCGTGATGCCCGGGGAGAATGAAGACGTGATTGCGGATTTCCTTTCCCGCCACAGGGATTTTCGCTGTATCCACCCACCCGCCGTTATCCCTTTGCCGATGCTGACAGACGAAGGCTTCTTCAAGACCCGTACAGACCGCCACGGCACAGACGGGTTTTTCGGGGCCGTCCTTATGAAAAAACCTCCGGATTGATCACGTTCGGCGGTGTCTGCCCGCTCAGTCCGGCAATGAGATTCCGGGCCGCCATGGCGGCCATTAGTGTCCGGGTTTCCAGCGTCGCGCTGCCCACGTGGGGCAGCAGAATCACATTATCGAGCAGGGTCAGTCCCGGCGTCAGGGCGGGTTCGTGCTCGTACACGTCCAGCGCCGCGCCGGCGATTTGACCCGCCTGCAGGGCAGCCAGCAGCGCCTGCTCGTCCACCACGGGTCCACGGGACGTGTTGATCAAATAGGCCGACGGTTTCATGAGGCCGATCTCCCTGCGGCCGATCAGATGTCTGGTTTCCGCCATGAGCGGAACATGCAGCGACACAAAATCGGATTTCCGCAACAGCTCTTCCATAGATTCGTATCCGGCGCCCAGCCTGTCTTCCTCGGAGGATTCAATGCGGGAGCGGTTATGGTACATCACAGACATGTCAAAGCCCCGGGCACGCTGCGCGACGGCTTTTCCGATTCGTCCCATGCCGATGATGCCGAGCGTTTTGCCGGATACCTCCCGGCCCAGAAAAAGAAAAGGCGCCCAGAACCGGAATTCACCGGCCCGTACGCGACGATCTCCCTCCACAACCCGCCGGGCGATGGCCAGCAGCAGCGTGAAGGCCAGATCGGCAGTGGCTTCCGTCAGCACGCCCGGCGTGTTCGAGACGGGAATCCCCCGGGCGGTAGCCGCCCGGACGTCGATGTTATTATATCCCACGCCCAAGTTCGCGATCATCTTCAGGCGGGGGGCATGGCTCAGGAGTTCTTCGTCGATGCTGTCCGTGATCATGCACAGCAGCCCTTCCTTATCGCCGACGGCGTCGAGCAGGCGCCGCCGTTCCATGGGACGGTCTTCATGCTGAGACGCCGCATCGAACTGTTCTGCAAGGGCGGACAGGACTTCCCCGGGCAGCCGCCCCGTTACGAGAATTTTCCGGGTCATTTTATCAAAACCTCCCATGGACTTGCTTTTTAATACGGCTGATATATAAGGAGAAGGCGTCTGCGTGTCAAGAAAAAGCGATGACGCGCTTGACGAGCTACGCTTGACGAAATACAAGAAGCGAGATATAAGTCACACTGAGCGAGACAGGAGATGCGAGAAAGCCAAAATATCATAAATTCGGGAGGCAGCGGATGCGCATCATCATCGTAGGCGCCGGGGATGTAGGCTATGTGATCGCCAAGAAACTCTCTGAGGAAAATCAGGATGTCGTGCTGATTGATAAGGATCCGAAGAAAATCAGGCGGATCGGCGAAAATCTCGACGTTCAGACCTTCTGGGGTTCCGGAACCAGCCCGCGCATGCTCCGGGACGCCGGCATTGAGGATGCGGAGATGCTGGTTGCGGCCACGGACAGCGATGAGGTGAACCTGATCGCCTGCCTGCTGGCCAGGCATCTCAACCGGCACATGATCAAGATCGCCCGGGTCAAAAACAGCGAGTATCTGGCCGAAAAGGATCTGTTCCACAAGGAACTTTTGGGGATAGACCTGATCATCAACACCCGTGCGATGATGGTCGATACGATCCTGGGGCTCATGGCGGTTCCGGGGGCCTCCGAGGTTATCGATTTCGTAGGGGGGCGGATCAAACTGATCAGTTTTCTGATTACCGGCGAATCCCCTTTTGCGGGCCGTCGGCTCAGCTCTCTCAAGGGACAGGAGGGCAACGTCCTGGTGGGGGCCATTGTCCGGGGACAAAAAATCCTGATTCCGAGCGGCCGGGATACCATTCAGCCTCATGATCTGGTCTATTTCGTCGTCCGGGGCGATGATGTGAACCGTATCCTGGAAGACCTGAAGATCAAGGCCCGACCCATCACAAACGTCATCATAGTCGGCGCCGGTGAAACAGGGATAGCCCTGGCCGCCGCACTGGATGAAAAGCGCCTGCATGTCAAGGTGATCGATGAAGACTCGGAGCGATGCAAGCATTTGGCGACCACGCTCAAGCGCGTCATCGCCATCAAGGGAGACGGCACGGACCGGGACCTCCTGCGGGAAGAGAACGTCGGGGATTCGGATCTCCTGATCGCTTTGACGGGGGATGAAGAAAGCAACATTCTCATTTCCCTGCTGGCCAAGGGCATGGGGACCAAAAGAACCATTACTCGCGTCAGCAAACTCAGTTATATTCCCGTCGTATCCGACATCGGCCTGGATACCGTGATCAATCCCAGGATGGCCGCTGTGCGGGCCATTCTTCAGTACATCCGCCAAGGCAAGATCATCTCTGTCGCGCCCCTTCGGGACGAACATGTGGAAGCCCTCGAAGCCGAGGCACTGGAGACATCAGACATCGTCAATACACCCCTGAAAGACGTGAGATTCCCCGAGGGGGCGATTCTGGGGGCGATTGTCCGGGGGGAAGACATCATTATCCCCAGGGGAGACACGGTGGTCCTTCCCCATGACCGGCTGATTGTTTTCGCCCTCCAGCAGGTGATCCCCGATCTCGAAAAACTGCTGACGGTAAAACTGGAGTACTTTGCATGAATTTCCGCCTCATCGTCCACCTGGTGGCTATTCTTGTTTTCTTCCTCGGCCTTTCCATGCTGGCCCCTCTCGGCATTTCAATCTATGACGGCGACGGCAGCGTCTATCCCATTCTCTCTGCGATGCTGATCGCCTGCGTCCTGGGCGGTGCGGGATATTTATGGACCAGAGGCCCGCAGGACCTTTACCTGAGCCACCGGGACGGGGTCATGATCGTCACCTTCGGCTGGGTCGTGGCAGGCCTGGCGGCGACACTCCCTTATTTGCTGTCCGGATTCATTCCGGATTTTACCGACGCCTACTTTGAAGCCATTTCCGGCTTCACGACTACGGGCGCCAGCATTCTGAAGGATATCGAACGCCTGCCCCGCAGCATCCTGTTCTGGCGGAGCCAGACCCAGTGGCTGGGCGGTATGGGCATTATCGTTCTTTCCATCGCCATACTTCCATATCTGGGCGTGGGGGGCATGCAGCTCTACAAAGCCGAAACGCCCAGCCCTGTGGTGGATAAGCTGACCCCCCGGATTTCCGACACGGCGAAGGCCCTCTGGAAGATTTACATCTTCCTGACCCTGCTGCAGATCATCCTGCTGTTTTTGGGCGGCATGTCCCTCTTTGACGCCGTCAATCATACCTTCACCACCATGCCGACGGGCGGTTTTTCCACAAAAAACGCAAGCATCGCCCATTACCGGAGCGCTTACATCGATTGTGTCATCATTTTGTTTATGCTGGTCGCAGGGATAAACTTTTCGCTCCATTACAAGCTCATCAAAGGCCGTGTCGGGACTTTTTTTTCCAATCCGGAACTGCGCGCCTACCTCCTGATCACCGGCATTTTTGTCCTCATAGTGGCCTGGGACATTTACGGAACGATTTATAACAGCTTTGCCGACGCCTTCCGCTACGCTTCCTTTCAGGTTGTCTCGATATTGACGACCACGGGCTTTGTGACGGCCGATTACGAGAAATGGCCCGCCTTTTCTCAGTTGATCCTGCTTCTGTGCATGTTTATCGGCAGCATGGCCGGATCCACCGGCAGCGGCATCAAGATCGTGCGCCTCGTTCTATTGTTGAAGCACAGCTACCTCGAGCTTTTCCGGATTATTCACCCCCACGCCGTGACGGTCGTGAAGTTCGGGGACGTCCCCGTACCGCAGACGATCATGCGCAGCATATGGGGTTTCTTCTTCCTTTTTCTGGGAATCTATGTAGCGGCCACGCTGCTGATGTCTTTCATCGGCCTGGATTTCATGTCCGCCATTTCCTCCGTGGCCGCCTGTCTCGGGAACGTCGGCCCCGCCCTGGGAACCGTGGGTCCTACGGATCATTATGGTGCGGTGCCGGGGGTCGGCAAATGGATCTTGATCGCCTGCATGCTGCTCGGAAGACTGGAGATCTACACCATCCTCGTCCTGCTGGTGCCGGGCTTCTGGCGGAAATGAAAAAACCGTTGCAACCATGATCCAACGCGCCGCCGCACCGATGGGCTGATTGTTGAAACGAAGGGGGCACATGTCTCTGCGGTGGTTTTGATAATAACGGTTCAACGGAAAAAGGATCGTATGGAGCGTCTCTTTACGGTACGGGCCATTTATTGGGAAAAAGGAGGATGAAATGAAAACGAATATTATCATTTGTGTTTTAGTGGCCGGTGTTTTTATCGTTGCTGCCGGAGCCGGTGCATATTTTCTTTTACCTGTCATGATACAGGAACAAACCGCCGGCTTGCGTTCACAGCTTCAACAAACTGAAGAACGTCTGCAGAAAGTGGAGGCCTATATCCAATCCGAAGAGAAAGAGATCAAGGCGGGCCAGCTGAAAATCGGGTCAGATGCAAACACGATTGTAAAAGCGCTGAACAAACAGACTGCACGCATTGATGCCATGGAGGGCAAAATTACCGGAGAAATAAAACACATTGGCGATGAGACGGGAAAGCAGCAAACCAGGATAGAAGAAGGCCTGAAGGAACAGATTGAGACTTCAAAAAAAATCAGCGCTGAAGCGAAGGCCTTTGTCCGCATGACGGCATTTGACAGCCTGTTGAACAACATCAAAGGGCAAATCCTTAAAGCACGCATGGAGGTCGGCGACAAGAACATCACCGTCGCCAGAAATGAGCTGGATATCATCGACAAGCAGTTCGACAAAGCGTTGATCATCGCTTCCGATGATGAAAAAGCCGGCATTGGGGAATTGCATGAGATGTTGAGGAAAGTTAAAGCGGATTTGGATGTGAATTTTTCATCTGCAGTCAATCGCCTTGATCTCCTGTGGCATGAGCTCGGAAAGCTTCAGGAGAAAAAATAATGGACGCGCCGCTGCTGTTTTTCATTGCCGGCAGCATTATCATTGTCGGATTTCTGGGTGATCTTGTGTATGATAAGATCAAGATCCCCGATGTTCTGGTGCTTCTTGGGATCGGCATTCTTCTCGGTCCTGTATTCAAGGTGGTCGATCATCGACATTTGACCGACTTTGCTGAATATTTCGGAACCTTTGCCCTCATTGTCATCCTGTTTGAAGGGGGCATGGACATCAAAATCAGGATGCTGCTGCAGGAATTCGGGAATGCCACCATTCTTGTCGTCATTTCTTTTATTTCAACGACAAGCGCCATTACAGCCTTTCTCATCTATGTTCATGGCTGGGAACTTCTTCCCAGTCTCATGATGGCTACCGTGCTTGGCTGCACGAGCGCGGCCATTGTCCTTCCCGTTCTTGCCAAAATGTCGTTGAAGGATGAGACAAAAACCGTCATTTATATCGAATCCACCATGAGTGACGTTCTGGCTGTCGTTTTGGCTATCTCTTTGATAGAATTCGTTAAACTTGAGAACATCGGTTTCGACAAGCCATTGCACTCAATTGCCAGCTCTTTCTCCATAGGCATTGTTGCCGGAACGGTCTTCGGATTATCATGGTATAAGATATTGAACCTCATGGGTGAACGAAAATATTCATATATGATCACTCTGGGTGTAATACTGATCGTTGTTGCAGCTGTCGATTTCCTGGGGGGAAGCGGGCCTGTGGCCGTCCTCATCTTCGGCGTCATTCTCGGCAACTGTGGAGATATCTCGTTTTTACAGGGATCATCTCAGTGTAAATTAATTGACGAAACGATCAAATTCTTTCATGGCGAGGTGACCTTTTTTATCCGCACATTTTTTTTCGTTTACATGGGTATGATGGTCACCTCGGACGCCCTTGCGCCTGGCAATATTGCCATGAGCCTTGCCTTTGTGTCCATCATCATTCTCATGCGGTACCTGAGTGTAGAGTTCATGATCCGGCGTTCCGGGAAAGGAAAAGAGGAGAAGAACGCTTTCTTTTATATGCTTCCCCGCGGTTTGGCGACCGCCGTTCTCGCTACTCTTCCCCTGGCAGCAGGCATTGAAGGTTCCAAGGACTTTATCGTCTATGCCGTCAGCGTCATCGTTCTGACCAACATCGTCATGACGGCCGGCGTCCTGCAAATGGAATGGAAAAGAGACGGGTAAAATCATAACAAACCCACAGACAAATCCACCGCTGATCCTTGAAGCAAGGCATCGCCGGCTCAAACGGAAATATCGGCGAATGTTTAATCTCTCAGGGATCAATCCCCCGCAGCTTGCTGCGTGGGTAGTTCATTTATTGTTAAAGGTATCCACAGCGGTCTGAACATGAGGAAAACAGGAGGGAAAGGACATGTCGCCGGAAATGAGTCGAAAAATCGACGCCGTTTTAGAGAAGATCAAAGACCCGGAGAGCGGCCTTCCCGTCGCGCAACTCAGCCTTGTCCGGCGGGTCCGCTACAGTGAGAAAGAAAAGCGGCTCTACATCTTCACCGATGCTTACCGCCATCTTCCCCACTGCGTCACCTGCGCCGCCATCGCCGAGACAATCATCGCCACAATCGTCCGGGATGTAACGGCCGAGTTTCAGAAGGAATTCCCCGACCTGGCCATCGAATTCGTCTGAAGGCAAAACTAAAAGAATCTCCCGAAGGCAAGCGCCGCATATGCGGGATCATGATCCGCCCGCAGGTTGCGCACCATCACGATGTGAGATTTTTCCTCTTTGACGATCTTTTCAAAGAACTTTTTCTGGTCTTTGTCTTTGGCGAGTTTGGCCAATTCGGAATACAGCAGGATCGAGTTCTTTTCCGCCGCCATGGCGATGGCGGCGGCCTGCGCCACGGTCTCAACCTGATCCAGCCGTTTGTTGACCGTTTCACTCCTGGGGAACAGCCCTTCCTGGACAATCGATTCGATGTACTCGTCAATGTCCGGATTCCGCAGTGTCTGGTCGATTCCCTTGCCTTCGGCTTTGGCTTTGAATTCCATGAAGATCTGAAGGTGGACGGCCTCTTCTTTTGCCAGCTTGACAAACAGGTCTTTCAAGTCCTTGTCGGCAAATTTTTTCGCCGCCTTCATATAGAAGTCCATGCCGTTATTTTCCGCCTTGATGGCAAAATCAAAAACATCCAATTTTTCTCGCTTCGCCATGATTTGACCTCCTTGTTTAAGATATTTTGTCATTGTGAAAACGTCCGCCGCCGCTTACGAGGCAGGCTGCCCTCTTTCCGTTCTATTATTTCTCCTCCTGTTTCATGAGCGTCGAAATCCACCGGTAAACGGGTGACAGGCCCCGGGCGACTTGACCTTTCAGCGGGATCATGAAGACAAATCCCTTTTTCTGTTCCGGCACGACGGCAATGTGCCGTATGATGCCCGGATCGGGGCATTCCCGTGTGAATCTCATCAATGCGTCACGTCCCGCACCACTCTGATAGAAGAGGAAAAAATCGTAGGCGCCCCAGTGGATCGATTCCTTCTGTAATCGAGGGGCGTTGCTTATTTTTGTTCCCATGAACCCGCTGTATCCCTTTTCGATCAGGTGCAGCTCCTCCAAAGGTTTTCGTTTCAGGTAAAGGGTGATGAAAAGCCGGTCGTACTTCCGGATCAGCTTTGAAAACGGCAGATAGAGCCAGGAATGGCGCGGGAGCATGGTGATGGTGGCATCCACCTGTGAAAAGGGAGCGTCCTTCTTTTTCAGGTACAGATTGGCATGGTATCCGATGGCGCCCCCGATATTGGTAAAAGTCTGATCGTCGGGCCTTACCACGTCGACCAGGTCCTGCAATGCCGACAGAAATATCTTCCTGTTTTGCCGTCTCCCCCAGAAATACCCCAATGTCAAAATAAAGGAAAAGGCGACAAAGAGAAAAAAGATCGGCTGGGTTATGATATTTTCGTGTTGAAACATGGCACCACCCTATGGGCTGACGAGGTGTGTCAGGTCTTCCTCAATATCGAAAAGGCGGTCGTTCCTCTTTTCCGTCAGTGCCTGGGAAAATCGAATCCGCTGAACCGGAATGCCGGCTGTCCGGTTCCGCAACTGCTTCTCCACATATTCCGCCATGTCGCTGCTTTCCTCCGTGACCTTGTTGTCGACGATGGCCCGAAGCGGCAGCTTCAGATCGTCAAGACCGGACATCAGCCGCTGCGATTCCTTCAGCGACAGGAGATCGGGATTGCAGACGAGAATGATCGAACATGTATCACCCTGGAGCATGATATTCAATCTCTGATAGTTTTCATTCAGTTTTTTCAGGCGGCGCAGGGCGTCATCATCGTCTTCACGGTAAGAGAGAATTGTTTCCGCTGAATCCAGGTTTCCCCTGAGCCGGTGTATGGTGTACCGCTTTTCGAGAATCATCCGCCTGATCTGGATCAGCCGCTCGATCCAGGTGATCGTTACACGCGGCAGTGCGAGAAACCTGAGCGTCAGCCCCGTGGGCGGGGTGTCGAAGAGGATGAAATCAAAGGCGCTTTCTTGCCGTATAATGGTTTCGATACTCGTCAGGAGCGCGTATTCCTCGATGCCGGGGGAATACTTTAGCACGGAAAAATAGTTGTCGAGATTCAGTGTCTGCAGGTAGCGGTAGGTTCCCGAAAGGACATCGATTTCCCGCTTGAGGTAATCCCGGGAAAGTTTCTGGAGATCTATTTCCTGGAGGAAGAGCGTATCCGAATATTTGTGCTTCTTGTCGTTCAGGGATACGTTGAAAACATCCCCCAGGTTGTGCGCTGGGTCCAGTGATACGATCAGGACACGGTGATTATGGGAAAGCTGCCACGCTGCTGCCGCGGATATGGTGGATTTCCCCACACCGCCCTTCCCGGTAAAAAAGATAATCTTCATTAATCGATACCGAGCATACCGCACAATTCGGCGAGCATATCGCTGCTGTCCTGTGCCCGCCTGTTCAGGATCTCAAATTCCTTTTCCATGGAGGGCAGAAGTTCCACGGCCAGAAACGTCGGCGGTGACGGAAAGCCGACAAAGGAGCCGAGGAGCAGGAGCGCAAATATGTTTTCGAGTTCCTTAACCTCGACGATTGTGAGAGATACGACGTTTTCGCGGTGCATGGTATCCATGCCGGATAGAAACCGCCGCAATGATTGAAAAATTGAAAGGACCATACCATCCGTCTCAAATCAGTACGGCCGGCGCCCCGTGTTTCGGCGGGGACCGGCCGTACCGCTCTCTCGCGCTTTTGTTATTCTACTTTATAGGCCTTTCCCTTCAAAAAGTCGTAGATGAAGATGAAATTCAGGATGAGCATGATTATCAGGATGACCATGACAGTCCACCCCGGAACCGCCTTTGCCGCGATGGCATCGGGCTGTACAAAGATGATAAACCAGATCAGGGCGCAGGTGACGGTCAGCCACAGGAGCACCGCCGGGATAACGGCAGCACTGGCGAAGGTGGATTTCAGCTTTTTCGCCACGAAAGCTGCGCCAGTCATGAGGGCGATGGAAGCGATGAGCTGGTTCGCCGCGCCGAAGGATCCCCAGATGATCAGCCAGTTGCCGCTGGCGGCCAGGTAGATGCCGATGGCGGCCGGGATGATGGAGGCAATCCAGCGGTTGGTCAGGAAATTGAAAAATCCGGGGGCTGTCTCCTTGAAAGGGGCGACCATTTCTGAAATACAGTAGCGGCCCAGGCGGTTGGTCGTGTCGAGCGTTGTCATGGCGAAGGAGGCGACCCACATGCCGGCGAGGACCTTGACGAATTGTGTCGGGATGATGCCCAGCCATGTGGATCCGACCATGTCAGCGTAGGATTGAACGAACAGGTTCGCCTGTGAGAGCTTCACCGACGCGGAGGCTTTGGTAAACATGGCTCCCCAGTTTCCGGGATTGAGTGTCTCCGTGGTGACTCCCGCATTCTGCAGCGCCGTGTAGCCGAAGCCGGCGATGGAAACAATGACGATCGTGGAAAGAAATCCTTCCGTGAACATGCTCCCGTAGGCGACGAAGAGGGCGTCGGATTCCTTTGTTAGCTGCTTCGACGTGGTGCCCGAGGCCACCAGCGAGTGAAAGCCCGAGAGGGAGCCGCAGGCAATGATGAGGGGAATTGCCGGCCAGAACGGCGTTGCTTTCCCGCCCATCAGGATGGGCGAAAAAGTCGTGAAAGCCGGCACCTCGAATCCCCTGAAGGCGAAAATTGCCCCGATGAATCCAACAACCAGGCCGGCGTAGAGAAGAAATGAATTCAGGTAATCCCGGGGTTGGAGCAGGATGTTCACAGGGATGGCCGCAGCGATGACGATATAGAAGAAGAACACCCACATCCATGTCATGTAGCTTGCGGGAACGGGTATCACCGTGCCGAGCCAGAGGGCGACGGCGAGCATGATGATGCCTATAATGGTCGCCAGGGTGAAATTCATTTTCACCCGATAGAGCAGAATGCCGAGAATGACGGCCGCGGCGGTTACCCAAAGATAGGCGGAAGCAATGGCCGGTGTGCGGACGAACATGCCGCCCACAACGGCGGCGAAGGCCGCCACAACCAGAATCAGGAGGAAGAACACAATCCAGTAGAAAGCGTATCCGGTTCTCTTGCCCATGAGGTCTGTTGCGACGAACTGAATTGATTTTCCGTCGTAGCGGACCGATGCCATGAGTGCCAGGTAGTCATGAACGGCACCGATGAAGATGTTTCCGAACCAGACCCAGAGGAGGCCCGGCGCCCAGCCCCAGCAGATTGCCAGCGCTGGTCCGATGATCGGTGCCGCGCCGGCAATTGACGCAAAGTGATGGCCGAAGAGCACCTCCTTGCGGGCTGGGATGTAGTCCACCCCGTCATAGAGCCGCTTTGACGGGGCCTCGTTTGCATCCGAGGCCATCACCACGTCCCGTTCAAGCCTTTTCCCATAGGTGAAGTACAGAATTAAATAGAGTGCGAAACCGATGATAATAACGACTGTGGTCATAATAAACCTCCTTTCATTGAATAATCTAAATTAAATGATCGATCCATTGCTGCCGTCATCGTGCGGCAATGATGATTCCTTCATAAATATAGAATGATATCGTCCAAAGCGCGTTTGGGAACATGATGCCTGCCGTCATTGTCGCGCCAGTATTTGATGTCTCCGTCGGCCCCGACAGTTTTCAGGACGACCGTTTCGACGGGCCTGCCCAGGGCGATGACCAGGAGGATCTCATATATTTCCGGAATATTGAGTTTTTCACGAAGTTTGGGCCGCTGGATGGAGCCGATCATGCAGCCCCCGAGCCCTTTTTCCACAGCGCCCAGGAGAATACTCTGCGCGGCGATGCCGTTATCGAAATCGAAAGTCGGGCTGATCTGTTTGTCGCCCAGCATGAGGATGTAGGCGGAGGGTCTTTCGCCCTCGGCGGGACCGGGCCAGTCCTTCAAATATCCGGCCCAGGCCAGGTGTTCAAAAATGAGCGCGTTTTTAAGGGGATCGCAGGAAAGGATGTATTTGAGGGGTTGTTTGTTGCCGGCAGAGCCGCTCAATCTGGCCAGGTCAATCAGCTCCCGCAGGGTGTCCGTGCCGACAACGAAGCTCTGATCAAAACGACGATAGGTTCTGTTCCTGGCGACAAGATCCTCGATCATGCCGACCTCCCGGTGACGACCTTCAAAGGGCATCTCTTTATAAAAGCCAATGCCCTGAAAGCCCGCTTTGTGTCGGTTTGCCGTAACGATTCTGACTGCACCGCATACTAAGTCTTTTCAAAAGCAAATGTCAATGATTTTTCTCGACATGTTTTTTCTCCGATGGTAGATTGCCGGAATGCCCCTGCTGAATGATATTCTCATTATCGTCGGCCTTTCGGCCTTTGTCCTGTATCTGTGCCACCTGATACGGGTTCCCATTATCGTGGGATTTCTGCTCACCGGCCTGATCAGCGGTCCCTATGGGCTGGGACTGGTCCGGGATATTGACGCGGTCAAAATCCTGGCCGATGTGGGCGTGGTGCTGCTGCTTTTTACGATCGGCCTGGAATTTTCCTTCCGCAGCCTGCTGCAGATCAGAAGATCCGTTCTGATCGGCGGCTCGCTTCAGGTGGCCATTACGGTCGCCGCCGCCTTTGGCGTCTCGCGATATTTCGGTCTGGGCATCGGGAACGCGGTGCTGATCGGCTTTCTGGTTTCCCTGAGCAGCACCGCCATCGTCATGAAAATCCTCCAGGACCGTGCCGAGGTCGAAACCCCGCAGGGCAACACGGCCCTCGGCATCCTGATCTTTCAGGACATCATCATCGTTCCCATGATGCTGCTTGTTCCGCTGCTGGCCGGAGAGGGGAAGGGCGGCGATATGGATTCGCTGCTGCTCTTTCTGGCGAAGGTCGTCTCGATCGTTGCGCTGGTGATCGTCAGTGCGAAATGGATCGTGCCGCGCGTATTCTACAGCATTGCCCGCACAAAAAGCCGTGAATTGTTCCTGCTCAGCGTGATCGCCATCTGTCTGGCCGTAGCCTGGCTGACCCACCTGGCGGGGCTCTCCCTGGCACTGGGCGCCTTCATGGCCGGACTGATAATCTCCGAATCCGAATACAGCCATCAGGCCCTCGGCAACATCCTGCCCTTCCGCGATGTCTTCACGAGCTTCTTTTTCGTATCCATCGGGATGCTGCTCAATATGGGGTTCCTTCTGGAGCACCCTCTTTACCTGGCGCTGCTGGCCCTGGGCGTATTCATCTTCAAAGCCCTGATTGTCCTTGTGATCGCGATCCTCCTGGGCCTTTCCTTGCGCACGGCCGTTCTCGTGGCCGTTTCCCTCGGCCAGGTGGGTGAATTTTCCTTTATCCTGTCGGAGAAGGCCCTTCAGCATGGCCTGCTTGCGGGCGCTATGCATCAGGGATTCCTGGCGGTGTCCGTTTTGACGATGATGGCGACGCCCTTTGCCCTGGCGGCGTCCCCCCGGATTGCATCGCTGGTCCAAAAATTGCCCTTGCCCAGAAAAATCAGGCGGGGATCCTATCCGGCGCCCCATACGGAGCGGTTGCATGCAAAAGACCATCTCGTTATTGTGGGATTCGGCCTCAACGGGCGGAATCTGGCCCGCGCCGCGAAATTCAGCGGCATTCCTTACGCTATCCTCGAAATGAACCCGACGGTGGTTAGGGATGAGCGTGCCAAAGGGACGCCGATCTATTACGGCGACGCCACGCAGGAGGCGATTCTTCAGCATTTGAACATTAAAACCGCCAAGGCCCTGGTGGTGGTCATCAATGATCCGGCGGCGACACGACGGATTACGGAACTGGCCCGAAGATTGAATCCGAAAATTTATCTTGTAGTCCGCACGCGGTTCATTCAGGAAATGGCGCCCCTGTGCGAGCTGGGCGCCGATGAAGTCATTCCGGAAGAATTTGAAACGTCGGTGGAAATCTTCAGCCGTGTACTGGCAAAATATCTCATGCCGAAGGAGGAGATTGAGCGGTTTGTGGCGGAAATCCGTTCGGAGCGCTACGAGATGCTGCGAAGCCTTTCGCGGGAGGCCTCAACCTGTATGGATATTGAATTATGCCTGCCGGACGTGGAAATCAAATCCTTTCGCATTGCCGAAGGTTCGCCGCTTACCGGGAAAACGCTGGCCGAGACGGAGATGCGAAAAAAGATGGGCGTGTCCGTGCTGGCAGTGCGCCGGAAGAATGAGATCATTTCCAACCCCCCGGCTGAAACGGTCTTTTCGGCAGGAGATATCCTGTTTGTCGTCGGCGAACCCGACAAGATTGCAGACGCGATGCGTCTGTACAATCATCCCGAAACAGGAAAGGCATGAGATCAAGGCCCGTACGCACGCTCAAGTTCCAGAAATGGTATTGACATTCCCGATGTACTCTCCTATATTGCCGCTGCCCGAAAGGGCGATCCGGTCCAAGTGAACAGAATCAAGAGAGAGGTGTTATTGATGTTAAGCAGCGAAGCCGTCAAACTGAAAGCCATGATCGACAAAGCCGTAGAGGATCATCAGCTGACGACCACGGAATACGAAAAGATTCTCGCGCTCGCCAACGCGGATATGAAAATCGACCCCCAGGAACGGCAGCTTCTGGCCCAGTTGCAGGAGCTTTTAACCAGCGGAGCCGTGAAACGCGTGCCGGGTTAGAAAACGATCACGGCCATGCATGGCATCCTTCCCGAAATCGGTATTTCCATTCTGGCGGCTACGGCGCTTGGTTTTGTCTTCCAGCTTTTCCGTCAGCCCGTCATCCTGGGTTATCTCGTCGCCGGCGCCCTGATCGGACCCGAGATCGGTCTCAAACTGGTCTCCGAACCGGCCAACGTCGAAGTCATCTCGGAAATCGGTTTGATCCTGCTGCTTTTCATTATCGGCCTGGAGCTCAATCCCAAAAAACTTCTCTCCTCGGGCCGGCAGTTGATCTACGCCGGGGTCGGCCAGTTTATCCTTTGCGTCCTCATGGGGCTGGGGTTCTTCCTGCTTTTGGGTTATGACCTAGGCGAGGGCCGGATCGACGCCCTGTATCTGGCGCTGTTCTGCGCGTTGAGCAGTACGGCCATTGTGGTCAAGCTCCTGTACGACAAGTTCGAACTCGATACCCTTCCCGGCCGCATTACGCTCGGCATCCTCATCTTTCAGGACCTCTGGGCGATCCTGATCCTGGCCCTGCAGCCCCATTTTACCAATCCCCAGATTCTTCTCGTCGTCATCGCGCTCGGCAAGAGCATAGCGCTTCTGGCCATAGGTTTTTTTCTAAGCAAATATCTGCTTCGCTGGGTTTTTGAAAAAATCTCGAAAACGCCGGAAATGGTGGTGGCCATGTCCATTGCCTGGTGCGCGTTCATGGCGGGAATGGGAGCCTGGATAGGTCTTTCCATGGAAATGGGGGCGTTGATCGCCGGGGTGGCCATCTCGACGTTCCCCTACAGCGTCCACGTGACGGCGAAAGTCCTTCCCCTGCGCGATTTCTTCCTGACACTTTTTTTCCTGTCCATCGGCATGAAGATCCCCGTTCCGGACCCCGCCATGCTGATCATGGCGGTGGTTATCGTATTGTTCGTGATCGTCTCCCGCTTCCTGACGATCTATCCCATCCTCTCCCTGGCCGGAAGCGGACGGCGCACGAGCTTCATCGCCAGCCTCAATCTGTCGCAGATCAGCGAATTCTCCCTCGTGGTCGCGGCCCTCGGGGTGGGTTACGGCCACATCGAGCAACGCATGCTGTCCCTGATCATCTACGCGATGGCCGTTACCTCGGTGCTCTCCTCCTATTTCATCAAGGGCAATCACCAGACGTATCTTTTTTTCGAGCGCTTCCTCGCAAAAACAGGCTTCCCGTCGAAAACAATAGAAGCCGCGGCGGATGAACTCAAGGATCATTATCCGGTGGTTCTCCTCGGGTTTCACCGCGGAGCCCGGGCCTTTATCGACCGCCTGGAAACGGCGTCCCCCGACCTTTTGAAGAAGATCCTGGTCATCGATTTCAACCTCGAAGTCCTGAAAGAACTGAACGACCGGAATGTAAAGGGTATCTTCGGCGACATCAGCAGCATGGATACACTGGAACACGCCCACGTCGCCGATGCTCAGGTCATTCTTTCAACCATTCCCGACATGCTGCTCAAGGGAACGAACAATCGAGCCATCGTGACGACCTGCCGCGCCGTAGCGCCGAATGCCCTCATCGTCGCCTCCGCTGATTCCGTCGATCAGATCGAAGTCCTGAAAGCAAGCGGGGCCAATGAAGTCCTCCTGCCCTATACCCTGATCGGCGACCATCTGGCGCAATTCGTCGCGGCTGCCTGCCGGAGCATGGGGTCCTGACCGTCCACCGGAAGAACGCAAGGTCGTCGGCGCCGCAATCACGCCGGCCCAGCGGTTCCTGTTTTTCCTTGACATCCCCGTTTCCTTTGGGCATCATGTCGGCAACTTCCAATAGACAAGGCATGCCTGTATTTAAAGATGTTCTTGACCTCAAGCGAAACCATCCCGTGGAGGTGAGAAAATGCCACAGAACGAGCAAACCCTTTCTGCTGCCGGGGAATTCAGAATCGGCGGCAAGGTCAAAGATCTCCGTGAAAGAAACTTCTATACCCTCCACGACCTGGCCGCGAAGACCGGCATTTCCAAATCCGTACTGGCAGAGATAGAGTCCGACGAGATCATGCCGCCCGTGGCCACCCTGCTGAAACTGGCCAGGGCGCTCAATGTCGGGATGGCCTATTTCTTCAAGGATGAGGCGCCTGTCGAGCAGATTTCCGTCACCCGGGCCGGAGAACGGCTCAGCGTCAAGCGGCGCCCGCATCACCGCGAAGGAGAAGTGGATTATATCTACGAATCCCTCGAGGCCAGGATGCCCGGCAAGCATATGGAGCCGCTGCTGGTCGAATTCGTGCCGATGGAAACGACCGAGATGGTGTTTACGAGCCACGAGGGAGAGGAATTTTTGTTTCTTCTGGATGGAAAGCTTGAATTCCGCACCAATGACCGCGTGGAAATCCTTTCGGCCGGAGACGCCCTTTATTTTGACTCCGTCCTGAACCACAGTTTTCGCTCGCTGACGGACGCCCCGGCGCGGGCCGTGGTGGTTGTGTGGAATAAAATCTGAAAAGGTTAAGCCATGATCGAGATCCGTTTTCACGGCCGCGGCGGCCAGGGAACGGTGGTCGCCACCATCCTGCTGGCCAAGGCCTTTTTCCAGGCCGGCTATCAGGTTCAGAGCTTCCCCTTTTTCGGCGTGGAGCGGCGCGGCGCACCCGTCGAGGCCTATGTCCGCCTGGACCGGGGAAAAATCCTCTTGCGTACGAACGTCACCACGCCGGATCACGTGGCCGTTCAGGATCAGACCCTCCTGCACAGCATTAATGTAACGCGAGGGCTGAAGCCCGGCGGCTGGATTCTGATCAACAGCCCCTCGCCGCCTGCCGATTTGACGCCCTATGCCGGTTTTCAATTGGCCCATGTGGACGCCAATCAGATCGCGCTCAATCACCGGCTGGGGACGCGCACCCATCCCATCGTCAACACCGCGATGATCGGGGCCTTTGCGCGGATGCTGGGAATGCCGCCCCTGGAGGCCATTGCCGCTGCGATCGAAGAAGATCTTGCAGCCGACGCTCAAAGCAACATCGAGGCGGTCCGCGACGCTTACAGGGAGGTCTGCCTGCTGGGCGGGATCGGATAAAAATGATCATGAACGAATCGGCAAATCCCAATCCCTTATTCATGCCGCGCACCTATCTGACCACGGAGAGCAACAAGACCGGGTCGTGGCGGTTCGCCCGCCCGCGGTACGATGAGAAAACATCGCCCTGCAGCGCCGCCTGTCCGGCAGGAGAAGACATCGCCCGGATCGAGATGCTCGCGACGCAGGGGCTCTTCAAGGAAGCCTGGGAGACGATTCTTCTGGAGAATCCCTTTCCTTCCGTCTGCGGCCGTGTCTGCTTCCATTCCTGCGAGGACCTCTGCAACCGGCGGGAATTCGATGCCGCGGTTGCCATTCACAGTCTCGAGCGGTTTCTTGCGGATACGGCCATCCGCTATGGAATCAAACCGGATCTCGAAAGAAGAACGCCCCGGAAACAGAAGATCGCCGTTGTCGGCGCCGGCCCGGCAGGGCTGTCCGCCGCCTGGTTCCTGACCCTCCTGGGTTATTCCTGCCGGGTTTTTGAAGCCTCGGAAGAAGCCGGAGGGATCCTGCGCTGGGGCATCCCCGCCTACCGCCTGCCTTTGACGGCCCTCCGGCATGATATCAAGCAGATCGAGGCGCAGGGCGTATCCATCCTTACGGGGAAGCCGGTAACCGCTGAGATGCTGGAAGCGTTGAAGAAAGACTTCGATGCCGTGTTTATGGCCTGCGGCCACGGCCTGGGGATGGCGATGAACGTGCCCGGAGAGAATCTGAAAGGCGTCGGCGAGGGCCTGGATTTTCTGCGGCAGATTCGGGACGGTCAAACACCGGCATGTAATGGCGTGTCGGCTGTCATCGGCGGAGGCAATACCGCCGTGGACGTGGCGCGCAGTGTCGTGCGCCTGGGGGGCAAAGCCCTGTTGCTCTACCGTCGTCGGCGCCGGGATATGCCCGCGTTCGATCCGGAAGTGGAAATGGCGCTCGATGAGGGCGTGGAGCTGCAGGAGCTCATGGCGCCTGTGGCTGTTGCACAGGAGGAGGAAAAGATCCTGCTGACGCTGCAGGAGATGATGATTGCCGGCGAGGAAAACAGCAGGGGGCGCATTGTTCCCGACCACGGGAAAATCCACCAGGTGCGGGTGGACCGGATATTCAAGGCAATCGGCGCCCAGGCGGTTGAACCCTGGCATCAGCCCGACGCCGCCGATCGGGATATGCTCAGGCTCACCCACACGGTTTTGAACCGCCGGGGGACGGGCGCTGTCCTGGTCTTTGGCGGCGATCTGACCAATGCGACAAAAAGTGTGGTCCACGCCATCGCGTCCGGCAAGCAGGCCGCCATCGCCCTGGATGCACTTTTTCAGGAGGGTGTCGAGGCCGTTGTCCCGAGGATGGAGGCCTGTCGGGTCGGCGACGGCCAGTCCCTTTCCATGGAGGTCTATCTGGGCGGGGAGCGCCGGCTCAGAAACCCCCATGTGGTCCGCTACGAGGAAATCAACACCGATCATTTTCAGTTTATCCCCCGCGTGACCCAGCCCCGGCTGCTGAAGGAAGAACGGGCCCGATCCTTCGAGGAAATCGATCTGAAGATTTCCGCCCAACTGGCCATGAAAGAGGCGGAGAGCTGCTTCAACTGCGGTATCTGCAACCAGTGCGACAACTGCTACATCTACTGCCCGGACACGTCGGTGATCCTTGAGAGGGATACTCAGGGACGGCATATCAATTACGACTATTGCAAGGGATGCGGCCTGTGCGTGGTGGAATGCCCCCGCAATGCCATGTCCCTCGGGGAGGAGACGCCATGAAACGGGTCCTGGAAGGCAGCCATGCCGTCGCGGAAGCGGTGAGGCTGGCGAAGGTTCAGGTGATTTCCGCCTATCCGATTACGCCGCAGACTCATATCGTGGAGATCCTGTCGGAATACTGCACCAAGGGGTTGATGAACGCCAGATTCCTGCGCGTGGAAAGCGAACATTCCTGCATGGCCGCGCTCATCGGCGCCCAGACCGCGGGGGTGAGAACCTTCACCGCGACCTCCGGGCAGGGATTGGCCCTGATGCATGAGCTGCTGCACTGGGCGTCCGGCGCCCGGCTGCCCATCGTCATGGCCGAGGTCAACCGGGCCCTCGCGCCGGGATGGAACATCTGGGTCGATCAGACCGACAGCCTGGCCCAGCGCGACACGGGCTGGATTCAGATGTACTGCGAGGACGGCCAGGAGGTGCTGGACTCGACCCTCCAGGCTTTTTATCTGGCCGAGTCTGTGAACCTGCCCGTCATGGTCGTCCTGGACGCTTTTTATCTCTCCCACACCTATGAACCCGTGGACGTCCCCGGCCAGGAAGCGGTCGACCGGTTTCTGCCCCCCTACGTTCCGAAGTTTCAACTGGACACGGCGCACCCCTGCGGGTTCGGTCCGCTGGTGGCGCCCGGCGACTATATGGAAATGCGTTATCACATCGCCATGGCCATGGACGACGCCCTGATCCGTTTCGGCGAGATCGAAGATGCCTTCGCCGCGCAGTTCAACCGCCGGTACGGTCCGGTGGAGGCCATTGAGTGCGAGGATGCCGAAATCATCTTTGTCACAACAGGAACATTGACGAGCACCTGCCGCCTCGCCCTGCAGGATTTAAGGGCGAAGGGAGAAAAAGCAGGCATTCTGAAGATCAAGCTTTTGAGGCCCTTTCCCTATGAGCGGATTCGCGAAGAACTCAAAGGGGCAAAGAAGGTGGCCGTCATCGACCGGAATTTCTCATTCGGGGCCGGCGGCATCTTTGCCCAGGAGGTTCGGGCCGCTCTCTGCAACACGCCCGATCATCCCCCCGTATTCGGCTTCATCGCCGGAATCGGAGGCCGGGACGTGACGCCGGAAATGCTGACCGAGATCTACCGGCAGACGAAAAACAGCGACGCGCCGCAAAAGGAAAGCGTCTGGATGGGGTTGCATGAGGTGAAATATGCAGACTGATGTCATGGATCGGGAATTTGTCCATTCGGGGCATGTGGGATGTCCGGGTTGTGGCGCGACGATCGCCATGCGTTTTGTGCTTAAGGCCTTGGGAGAAAAGACCATGATGGTGCTTCCGGCCTGCTGCTGGTCCATTATTGCCGGATCTTACCCGCAATCGGCGCTGAAGATTCCCGTGATACACGCGGCCTTTGAAACGGGCGGCGCGACGGCCACAGGGGTCCGGGCCGCCCTGGACATGCTGGGCGATACGGAAACCACCGTACTCACCTGGGCCGGAGACGGCGGGACCTTCGACATCGGTTTCCAGGCCTTGAGCGGCGCCGTGGAGCGCAACGAGAATTTCATCTATGCCTGTTACGACAACGAAGCCTATATGAACACCGGCATCCAGCGCAGTTCCTCCACCCCCTACGGCGCCTGGACGACTACCACCACCGGCCGGGACTGGAAAAAACTGCGCAAGAAAAACATCGTGGAAGTCCTCGTGGCGCACCGGATCCCCTATGCCGCCACGGCCAGCATCGCCTATCCCGAGGACCTGCTGCGCAAGGCGCAGAAAGCGAAAAACATGAAAGGGTCAAGATTTCTGCACATTTACGCGAGCTGTCCCACGGGCTGGCGCATTCCCTCCGAAATGTCCGTCAAGATCGCCCGCATGGCCGTGCAGACCAACATTTTCCCCCTCTATGAAGTAGAAGACGGCCTGCGGTACACGATCAACTACAAGCCCAGGGAATACCTCGTGCGCGAGTATTTCAGACTCCAGGGCCGCTTCAAGCACCTCACCGATCAGGACCTCGACCAGATCCAGCAGATGGTCAACGAGGACTGGGAACTGCTGTTGCGAAAGGCCGGCGAGCGGGCCTGAGGAAAAACAGGTGTAAATCTGCAATTATTTCCCATTCCGTTGTCTGCAGCAAATGTTCAAGAGAGGCATGAAAAACATTTTACAAAGAATCTCACTTAGTGATATAGATATTCATGAGGATATTTAAAAACAAATGGTTTAACCGTTGGGCGCGTCGTGAGAAGATTTCGGATACTATCTTGCTTGACGCGGCGACGGACATTGTCGCGGATAAGGTTGACGCCGATCTCGGAGGCTGCCTGTTCAAGAAACGGATCGCACGAGCGGGCAGTGGTAAACGCGAAGGATACCGAATCATTGTAGGATATAAAAAACAGAATGCGGACAGGATTATCTTTTTGTACGCTTTTGCCAAGAGTGAAAAGGCAAATATTTCTCTTCGCGAAGAATCGGCCTTAAGCCTTGTTGCCGAAGCTTTTATTTCGGCAACCGATAAACAAGTCAACGAGCTTATAGCAAGGGGATCTATATGGGAGGTACGGCATCATGAGTGAAATTTTGGATATCTCAAACGAAATGGCTCGCGATTTATTCAAAGTCGGGGCAATGGACGAAATCACCATGCGTAAGATTGATGCGCTTTGTTTGCCGTCAAAACCGCCACTGCGGCCGGAAGATATTCGGCGTATCCGAGCGAAAAATCATGTCAGCCAGGCTGTGCTAGCAGCGATTCTTGGTATCGGCAAGACGACTGTGCAGCAATGGGAGCAGGGGCAAAAGAAACCGAGTGGTCCTGCACAGAGGCTTCTTGACATTATTGATCGTAAAGGATTGGCTGCCCTCGGCTAAAACCAATGTGGCAATTTAGAGGTCAGCCTTCTTCATAAGTAAACAAAATCCTTGACATAACCAATTGGTGCGCGGAAGTCTTTGGTGCTCATGAGACTCAAATGGCGGAGCAGTCATGGTGAATGAAGCAGTGCCGAGCCATATTCAAGGCATTGAAGATTTTCGTACAGGGTTCAAAAGCGGATCGGCATCATGAACGAATGGGAATTCACGGCGCAAGCGGCG
>JAUSOK010000065.1 GCA_030656035.1 Syntrophales bacterium | reverse complement strand
GATGGTTTGCCCGGTATCATGGACGTCCAAAAATAAAGTAATTTCTTTCAGGCCGAGCGCGCGGGCCTGCCGGGCCGCCCCGGCATAGGCGCCGCGCAGCTTTTCCATATCAAGATCCTTTTTCGGGCCGAGTCCCGCCAGGATGACGCGTTTGGCCGGAAGAAGATCCCGCGTGTAGAGCACCGCAATCTGGTACAGCTTTCCCTGAAAATCGCCGTTTTTGATGACGTCATCGATGAGCGCGCCGACAGTCGCGCCCAAAAACCGGGTGGCGTCTGCCGGCGTCTCGCTGTCTTCAAAACGAGTCAAGACAATGGCTTCCGCAGGATATTCTGCCGGTTTGCCTTTTTTGATTTCTATTTTCATGCTTTACACCTCAAATGAAAAATCCCCTCCCCCATTTTCCCGAAAACTGTCCAGGTTCGACGGCATCGTAAAAAGCCCCGCAGGCAAGGCGCATGGGGACATGACGCAGCGCAACGCTGCATCCGGAGTTTTTACGATGCCGTCAGGCGCTATTGCCGCCGGCGGCCGGAGTATTCCAGGATGGAAATTATGATCGTGATCAGAAAAGCCTGAACGACCAGCATGACGCCGTCAACCATCCGGGCATGCCTCAGGGCAATCGCGCTGATACCGAGGGTCGCACAGATCAGGTAAATAAACAGAACCGCCTTCCTCCGGTCTCCCAGAACCGCATAGAGGCGATGATGCAGATGGTCCCTGCCGACATAATCAAGCCATTGCCTGAAATTTCTCACCTTGCCCGATATGATCCGTTCCACGGTGATATAGGTCATGTCGTAAATCAGGACCCAGAAAATCAGCACCGGGGCGGAAAAAGAAACGATCGGGTCATTATCGGCCCAATCCCCCTTGACGGCCAATGCCGCCAGGATAAAGCCCAGAAATATACTGCCTGTGTCTCCCAGAAAGATGTGCGCCTGACCTTTCCGCCTGAAGTTATATGGCAGGAATCCCAGGCAGCTCCCGAGCATGGCCAGGGCGACCCAGCCCATAAGGGGCTGATTTGTCTGAAAGGCGACGATGCCCATAAACAGCGAGATGATGGCGCCGAGTCCCGCAGCCAGTCCATCCATGCCGTCGGCAAAGTTCATGGCGTTGGTGATGCCTATGATCCACAGGATCGTAAACAGGCAGTTCAGGCTGTAGCCCCATAAGGTCATTTTGGGAAATATCTCCAGGACAATTCCCTGATGAATCAGGACCGCCACGACAATGAATTGCGCAAATATTTTGAACCGGGCCGATAAACCTTTCCAGTCGTCATAAAGACTGACCATCGCAACCACAACGCCGCCCGTCAACAGTAAAAAATACTCCCGGTCCAGAATCATATTGGACAGCAGGGCAAACAGGAAGGCCACGATGATGGGCAATCCGCCAAGCAGCGGTGTGCGTTCCTCGTGGATCTTGCGGCCGCCGGGGTCATCAACGATATTGAGTTTCAGGGCGATCCATCGGGCAGCGGGCGTCAATACGGCGGAGACGGAAAAAGCAAAAAGCAGGATGTAGAGCCACCGGCCGATGTTGTTGAAGAAATAATAACGAACCAATGGGATCAAAAGAGCCGACAGCATCAGCGCGGCGCAAAGCCAGTAAATCCTTCTCAAGGAGGTATGCTTTCCGTCTTTCCTCAGCATCCGCGAAGACCTCCCGAATCCCCTGTCTTTTTAATACTCTCAGTAATATCAAAAAGTTCACGCTCAGTCAGGGAGGGGTAGATCGGTATGGAAACCGCCCTTTTCCAGACATCGTCCGTCACGCTATAACCTGAAAGTCCAAGGTAGCGATGCAGCGGCTTGAATACCGGCCGACGGCAGGCCACGCCCGACTGATTCATGGCTTCGATAAACATCTCTGCCTGATCCAGAAGAATAACGTACCTGTAATAGATATGCTCTCTTTCCGGCGGCGTTACGGGAATCGGAATGCCCGCCTTTTGCAGAATCAAATCATAATGACCGGCGATTTCTCTTCTTCTTTTGATGAACCCGTCGATTTTTCTTAACTGGCTCCTTCCGAGCGCGGCCTGCATGTCCGTCATCTTGTAATTATAGCGGAGAGCATCATCATCCCTTTCGTCATAATCGCGCAGATCCCTGATTTTCTCAATCAGGCCGGAATCACTGGAAAGCAGCATGCCGCCTTCACCGGCAGCAATGACCTTGGTCGCATAAAAAGAAAATATGGAGATCCTACCAAAACTTCCCGTAAAGCGGCCCCGGAAACGGCTGCCCGGCGCCTGGGCGCAGTCCTCGATCACAGGGATACCGAGGGACAGGATTCCCGCCATGTCCGCCGGCAAGCCGAACAGGTGCGGCACGATGATCGCTTTCGTTTTTGCCGTCATGCGTTTTTTTACATCCTGAACATCGATATTGAACGTGTCCCGCTCAATATCGGCAATGACCGGCGCTGCTTTCACACAGCGCACGGCATGCAGGACGGCAGAACAGACATAACTGGGACAGATGACCTCGTCTCCGTCCCCCGCGCCCAGCGCGATGAGAGCCAGATGCAGGGCCGCCGTGCCGGAACTCACCGCCGCCGCATGGGAGGCGCCGATCATGGCTGACAGATCCGCTTCAAAACCGGCAACCTGTTCTCCCTGAACAAGCCGGCCCGTTTGCAGCACATTCAGGACAGCCTGCCGGTCTTCTTCATCCAGCGTCGGCCGGGAATGGGGGATCATCTTTCCTTCTAACATATGGATATCCGCAGTCCTTTGTTTTGGTGTCAGATGTTGATGAACAGGCGCAGGGGCACGAATCCCTCCGCAAACTGAACCCGCCCCTGGATTCCTCTGAACATGGCGGTCGATTTGATGACATCGACAATCGACAGCCCCTCGATGTTCGTTTTCATGACCTGCGACCGATGGGCCAACAGCATGGACACTTTCCGGTCTATGGTTTCCTTGATGTCCACAAAAACGGTGGGCGCGAAATTCTGGCTCGTGGGACCTTCGTAAAAAAGGACATTCCTGACGTAACGCGTGGCCGACACCGTTGCTTTGCTCAAGGCCCGATGGTCCTGATGTGTATCTTCATCATAATGGACAAAAATGAAATCCGGCCCGATCCGGTCCATGATTTGTTCGACGTCATGCACCATTTCGTTCATGCGCGGCATCAATTCTGTATCCTCATATCCCCCCCAGATCAGGCTTTTGGGCTGAAGAAATTCAGCGGCGCGATGCTGTTCGTCCCGTCTGCCGGAGGCGTCGCCACCCTTTGCCCCTTCCGTCATGACCAGCAGGTGAATCTCATGGCCCTGCTGGGCGTATTTGGCCAGTGCGCCGGCGCATCCGACCTCAATATCATCGGGATGAGCCCCGATCGCCAGGATCTTCATACCTTCCCCCTTATAATGTTCAGACTTTCTTTTCCATGATTAAAGATCAGGTCGATGACGGACATGAACGGTTCAAAATCGCCGTACAACTGCTCGTAAACCGGGTGCCGGTATTCCTGAAAGATGACATCGACGCCGCTTTCCCTGTACTTTTCCAGATTCATGTAGCCATGTCCGCCGCTTCCGGCCAGGTAGGCGTCGGCGCCGAAATGCCGCGTGATGGCAATCAGACGTTCATCCGGATCTTCCGGAAATATGTCCATGTCCGAGGCGACGAACAGGGGCGTTTCGATTCCGAGAATCGCCGCCAGTCTTTTGACCACATGTATATTCAATTCGGTGATCATATCCCATCGGGATGAAAATATCTCTTCAAAAAACGGCGCCAGCATGGACCAGAACGGGGCTTTCCTGTAATTTGACAGAATGGTCTGTCTCTGTTTGTGCTGCCACTTTTCACGATTGTTGATCTCTACGTCCTGAATCAGTTGTGGAAAATGATACAAAACCGGGACCGTGATCCACTGCGCCCCCTGTGCCGTTTTGATCCGGTTGCGGTTCTGCCATTCATTTTTCTTGAACTGAACGGTATCCAGCAGCACGAATACATCGGCTCTGTCGATCTTGTCGAAATAGCCGAGCCACGGCAGGTACTGGGGCTGGTGAACGGAACAGAGCATATTATTTTAGAAAATTCACAAAAATAGGATTGGAGACAATGTTTCCGGCGCCGCGCATGTCCATGCGATAGTAGATCTTCTCACCCGGGTTGAAATAGGCATCGTCATATTCAATCTGCAGCGGCAATGTGCCGTCAACGCGATGGACAACGCTTCCGGACCGGATCAGGCGAACCTTGACCGGGGCGGCGACCGGCTTGCTCGACGACAGCGCGATTTTTATTCGCGGATGGCCTGTCAACGAGACGTCCTCTCCCGAAATGCCTTTGACAGTTCCATCCGCCGACGATACGGAAAATTCATCCATGACGGGAATCTCTGGAAATCTTCCGCGCGCCGCATACATGCGGCCATTTCTCAGAGCACCCAAAATATCAGCCTTTTTTTTCTCTTTCACATAAAAGACGGTCTGATAATTTCCCAATTGCTCGCCGCCCTCCCCTTCCCGGTGAAAATCGGCCGTGGCAATGCCCCAGGGCGGCAGTTGGCGTAAACCGCTGCAGTATTCTTTCAGGACCATATCCCAGATGCCGTCCGGTTCCGTCACCGTGATATTTTCTCCATACAGCGACGCAAATCCGGTGTACCCTCTGGATTCGAGGAGCGCTTCCGGATAGGGGTGTGTGCTGACCATAATCGGTCCCAGCTGCCGGACGCCTGATTTGGTTTCCGGGTAATTCCAGAAGGTCATTCCCCCTCTGGCGGCCACATAATCGATCAGGAGCTGATAGGGCGCACGTCCCTGGTCTCCGTGATAGGGGTCAAAGGGTGACTTTCTGAAAGGATTGCTGTTGGCCATCAAAACCGCCGATAAAACCACGACAACTATTCCGGCAATCCTGAACGGCCCTTTCCACCAGATCATGACAAGGCCGGCCAGGAAGGCGACGGAAAAAAACAGGACGCCCGGCAGGTTGCTGCGCAGAATCCGCACCGAATGATCGTTATGGAGAATCGGCAGATTTTCATAGTCGGACGCGCTTTCCAAGCCGACGATCAGAATGCGTTTTTCATGGTTGTGCGCCGTCAGCTTTCCCCGGAAGGGGCTTCCCGTCCAGTGGTAAAACGGTGTTGTCTCCGACCCGGGAATAATGATCATATCGGGATTGGCCTGACTGACCCGTTCGATCTCGCTAATGTATTTATCCGCGCCCATCTTGAGGATGGAATTCCTTTCCTCCCGTTTCCTGATCAGATTTCTGAGGGGCCAAATGCCGTATTCCATCGCCATCAGGTCGTGGTCATTGATGAATAGCGCCTGAATCCCCTTCGATCGGGCCAACTGGACCAGCGAATTTATGTC
>JAUSOK010000061.1 GCA_030656035.1 Syntrophales bacterium | reverse complement strand
GTTGAATTTATCCACATCAACGCCCATGCCGATCCATCCGAATCCTCCCGGTTCAGGCATGTCTGTTGTAAAAAACCGGATGGGCGCATAGGCGACGAATTTTGTATGTCCCGCGAACTTGTACATCTTGATGCCTGATTTTCCAGCCGCCGCATCCTTGGCCACTTCCGGCAGATTCGGGTCCATGAAGGAAAGGAAATTCAGATTCAGGACCTCTTCGCCCTTTTTGGTCAGTTCTGCCGAATTTGCCTGCGTGAGCGCTGGGACCGACGTTCCGTTGGCATGAAGCCCCCTGATATGGTAGTCATTGGGATGGGAAACGACATACCCCTTGTGGTCGACCATGTAGGCATAACTTCCCGTCGCTGCATCCGCTTCAAAAACAGGCGCTGCCTGTGTGGGGATGATATGGTCCGTATAACCGGCAAGGTGACGGTAATCCAGGGCTATGCTGATGACCCCGGCAAATCCCTCTTGTGCGAACAGGGGTGTTGCGAATCGGATAATGCCCGAAAACCGCTTGCCTTTTTCGAACTCCAGCCGGTTCACATACCAGCCGGTGACCGGGGAGACATAGACTTCTCCCTTGTTCAGTTTCTTTGTTCTGGCAAAATAGTCCTCGTTTTTATAAGTCGTATTGGCCGGGTTGCTGACATTGACTAATTTTGCACCGGGGACGATCTCCCCGTTGGAGACTTTGATCCGCTCATTGCCATTTTTATCAATGAGAGACATTTCGATGTAAAGCGGCGCCGAAGCCTGTCGGATACCGTCCTTTTCCTTCACCCAGATGTTTTTCCTGTTTTCATTGACAAACTTCTTGAATACGGGTTCAGAAGCTGGAATAATCGTAGCAATCAGGATATCCTTCTTGCGTTCCGTCAGGAAATTGGCAATCTCTTCCGCCGTATTCATGGCGCGTACTTTGATTTCTTCCTGAGATTTCTGGTCAAGAGCAGTCACTGCTCGTTCTTTTACTGTAACCCCTAATTTAAAAATGCCGTTGGCGATCAGAACAGCCATCAGTGATAAGGGGATTACGATAAGCAGGAAGAAGACTCTCGCTACAGTGAATAACTGCTTACCTTTTTTAGTTTCTGACATTCGTTTTTCCCCCTAACTGTTGTTATTTTTACAGTTAATGTTTGATTCGAATTAACCCAAAAAATAACGCATGTAGGGGTTTGCATACAGGAGGATCAACGAGACAACCAGCGCATAGATAGCGACGGATTCCGCCATGGCCATGCCGACCAGCATAACCGTCATGATCTTTCCCTGAACCCCGGGGTTTCTGCCGACTGCCGCACAGGCGCCGCTTGCCGCTGTTCCGATTCCCAAACCGGCTCCCACGGCCCCGACGCCGATGGCGAAGCCCGCTGCAAGCATCGCTCCCACGGCAAAAAGAACCTTTGTATAGGACTCACCGGTTCCCGGAAGCACCTCAGCCGCGTAAACAAGGGGTGACGACACCAGTAAAGCTCCCGCTGCGACAAGAAGTGTTAACAATATTTTACCAAATTTCCCTGACATCTTTTTTTCTCCTTTCCTGCTTGATTAAATTTTTCACCTCTTTCCGTAACATAAAAATCACGTCCGGAAAAGAGGAATTTCCCATGATTTGCGCGAAGGAAATGCAACACATGTGCCACTTGTCTGACTCCGGCCTGTTATCGCGCTAACATCAGATAGTCGCTTGCTTATTTTCTTCGCAGGCAGAATATTTTGGTCTCGATGGGCGCTGATATCGTTTAACATCCTATTCAACAGGCGGGGTAAATTGAACGAAAAGTAAAATGCTGGATGCTTATCAACGACGCGCGCAATCTTTTGTATTGAAATTTTCTTGCGGGGTCGTTAGTATCGCCCTGCACTTTGCATCGGGCGATCAAATACAGGACTTGCGGGATAACGTCTTTTTTAGAAGAAGGGATTAAGGAATGCAGGAAATATTAACGGCGGTCACTTATCTTGTGGTATGGCTGATCTGTCAGCGGGTCATCGGCATTGAAAGCGGATTAACAACCCTGCTTATTTCGCTGGCGGCAGCCTTTTCCGTCTATGTATTGTATGCCATCTTTAATTATCAGATGAAAAAACGCAAAGGCGGGTTTCGGGAATAGCTGATCCCCCGCCAGGGCAAATTCCCCGTTTTCAAAAGAACAAATTGTCCACCAGGACAGGCGAACCGGGAGGGGTATGGATCAAGCCGACATTCAAAGCAGGAAAAGGCGTTGTGCATGAGGAATTCCATCTGGTTAGTATTATTATCGATTGTCGTCCTGATCCTTCTGGCTGTCAGTTTTTTCCTCGACAGGAATATCGCTGAACGTGACGCGTTGGCATTGGCGGTCGTCATTGCCAGCCTGTCGCTCGCCTACGCCGGTTGGCGGCAGATGCGCATCAACCGGGAGTGGAGGCGTCTGCGGGAGAGTGAAAACTGGCAAGACAAGCTTTTTCGTGAAAAGAAGACCATCGAGGGGATTATTGAAGGATCGCCGATTCCCACCTTTGTCATCGGCAGGGATCATAAAATCATGTTCTGGAACAAGGCTTGCGCCGATCTCATGGGCTATAAAGCTGCGGAGATGATCGGCACGGACAGGCAATATCTGCCATTTTATCAAGAAAAACGGCCCGTTATTGCCGATCTGATCGTGGATAATGATATCGAGGGTCTGGAAAAATATTACGGCAAAAAACGCGTGCAGAAATCCACAGTGATCGAAGGGGCCTATGAGGCCAGCGATTTCTTTGAAAATCTCGGCGGGTGCAGCCGGCACCTTTATTTTCTGGCGGCGCCGATTTACGATAAAAAAGGAGAGATCATCGCCGCCATTGAGACTCTCCAGGATGTCACGCGGCAGACGGAACTCGAAAATGATTTGAAGGGATACACGGAAACCCTCAAGGGCGAACTGGATAAAAACCTCCGGCTGATTAAAACCATCGAGGGGATCATTGAAGGATCGCCGATTCCCACCTTCGTCATCGGCAGGGATCATAAAATCATTTTCTGGAACAAGGCCTGCGCCGATCTCATGGGCCATGAGGCTGCGGAGATGATCGGTACGGATAAGCAATATATGCCCTTTTATCAGGAAAAACGTCCGGTTATTGCCGATCTGATCGTGGACAACGATATCGAAGGACTGGAGAAATATTACGGCAAGAAGCGGGTGCGGAAATCAGCCGTTGTCGAAGGCGCCTACGAGGCCAGGGATTATTATAAGAAGCTCGGCGGGCAGAGCCGGCATCTCTATTTTCTGGCGGCGCCGATCCGTGATGAGAAGGGGGAGATCATCGCGGCCATCGAAACGCTGCAGGACGTGAGTCGGGAAAAGGAAATGGCCGCGAATCTGAAAGAATACGCCGAAACGTTGCAGGATGAACTCTCGGAAAATGTCCGACTCAGGCATGAGGTTGAAGCGGTCTATAATTATCTGCGGTCGATCGTGGACAGCTCGCCGGACACCCTGTTTGATCTCAGCAGCGGCGGGATTATCAACTATGTCAGCGGCAATCTCAAAAAAGAAAAGGGTTTCATTTTCAGAGAAAGCAAAGGGAAGCCTTTTACAGAATTCGTGGCGCCCGAACATCGTGCTCTGGCCCTGGCGGTCTGGGAGGATGTGAAGAGGGGCGTTTTCCAGCCCTTTGAAATCGATGTCACGGAAAAAGACGGGTCCAAGCGGAATCTGCTGATCACACCGAGCCCCGTCGAGGGGACCGACCGCTATGTTTTTGTCCAGCGGGACATCACGGAGTTCAAAAATCTTGAAAAAAAATTCTATGAGAGTGAGAAACTGGCGGCCATTGGCCAGTTGTCAGCCGGGATCGCCCATGAAGTGCGCAACCCCCTATCTTCCATCAAGATGAGCCTCCAGATCCTGGAAAAGCGTATGCAGCCCGAGGGGAATGATCTCAAGCGCTTCCGGATCGCCCAGCGGGAAGTGGAACACCTGGAAGAACTCGTCAATGACGTGCTCATATACGCCAAACCCGCGGTTCCCAAAAAGGAACACTCCGATATTCGAAAAATTGTTGACAATGCCCTCGCTCTGGTGGAGAGACTCGTAACGGACAAGAATATCCACGTTCAGACCGATTTTGAAGAGTCGCTTCCGTTCCTGCATGTGGATTCAGCCATGCTGGAGCAGGCCTTCCTGAACATCTACCGGAACGCCGTGGATGCCATGGAGCTGGACGGCGTCCTGCGCACCACGGTCCGGCGAACGGGAAATGATCCGGCACAGCTTCTGATCACCGTTGAGGATAACGGTTGCGGGATTGATGCGGCGGATCTGCTCCATGTTTTTAATCCCTTCTTTACCCAAAAAAAA
This sequence comes from Syntrophales bacterium, assembly GCA_030656035.1. Classification (GTDB taxonomy): domain Bacteria; phylum Desulfobacterota; class Syntrophia; order Syntrophales; family Fen-1087; genus JAPLJM01. Next base: position 1,291 of record JAUSOK010000061.1, on the reverse strand, counting down.
TATGGAACCGGCCTGGGTATGACGCAGGTCAAGAAGATCATTGATCTTCATATGGGGAACATCGAAATCAGGAGCAAAAACAAAGAAGGAACCCGGGTGATGGTGACACTCCCGATCAATCAGGAAGGATAAAGGCATGCCGAAGATTCTCGTGATCGATGATGACGTCTCGATTTCTGAAACCCTTGAGCTGTACCTGACCGAGGAAGGCTATGACGTGGTGACGGCCCCTACGGGCACCGAGGGCTTGAACAGGTTTGTCAAACACTCGCCCGAGGTGGTCATCCTGGACATCCGCCTGCCCGATATCGACGGCTTTACGGTCCTGGAGGATTTGCGCGAAGAAAACGAGAACGTCAAGGTCATCATGATCACCGCTCACCATGACATGGATTCAACAATCAGGGCCATGAAGGAGGGCGCTTTTGACTACATCCACAAGCCCATCAACGTGGATGAACTGGACATTGCCATCAAGAAGGCCGTCAAAACCCATGAAATGGAAAAGAAGATCGACGGCCTGCTCATGGAACCGTCCCGTCAGTTCAAGGTGGGAGACATTATCGGCTCCGGCCGAGAGATGAGCGAGATTTTCAAGACCATCGGCGTCGTTTCCCAGAGCCGGACAACGGTTTTGATCGAGGGCGAGAGCGGGACCGGCAAGGAACTGATTGCCAAGGTCATTCATCACAATACGGCGCCGGATGAACCCTATATTGCCGTTAATTGCTCGGCGATTGTGGAAACCCTGCTCGAGTCGGAATTGTTTGGCCACGAGAAGGGATCCTTTACGGGAGCCATCGGCCGCAAACAGGGCAAGTTTGAACTTGCCCGTTACGGCACGGTCTTTCTCGATGAGATCAGCGAGATGTCCCTGAACCTCCAGGCCAAACTTCTCAGAGTCCTGCAGGAAATGGAATTCGAGCGGGTGGGCGGCAAGGACCGGGTTCGGGTCAATGCGCGGATCATCGCAGCGACCAACAAGGACCTGAAAGGCATGGTCAGGGAAAACAAGTTCCGGGATGATCTCTATTATCGTCTGAATATCGTTTCCATCCGGAGTCCGCCCCTGCGGGAGCGTCGGGAGGACATCGTTCCCCTCGTCGATTATCTGCTGGCCAAAATCAATAAGGATCTTCATAAGCGGGTCATCGGGGTGTCCGGCGAGATGATGAAGATTTTCATGAAGTACGGTTGGCCCGGGAACATCCGTGAACTGGAAAATCTTCTGGTCCGGGCACTGGTGGTCGCCAAAGGGCAGATTCTGGTCAGGAGTGATTTTCCGGATCTG
>JAUSOK010000054.1 GCA_030656035.1 Syntrophales bacterium | reverse complement strand
GCCGCCGCATAGCCGTCGCTCTTTACGAGGAAATCATTACGCTGAGGCCCCAGTGGCACAGTGAAGACCTGAAGGACGGGGCTCTGAAAGTCGTCATGACTTCTTCCTCTTCCGATAAAATGGCGTTTGACCCGGAAGATCTGGATAGTCTGGTGATTCCCGCCTGTCATCGGACAAATAAAGAAAACCGCCGCCTGCTTTCCGACCGCATGAAGGCCCCGCAGGACTCCTTGAAGTTGGTGATTGTGCGGGATATGTGGCTGACGGGTTTTGACGTCCCCTGCCTCCATACGCTCTACATCGACAAGCTGATGAAACGGCACACCCTCATGCAGGCCATCGCGCGGGTGAACCGGGTCTTCATGGACAAACCCGGCGGACTTGTCGTGGACTATATCGGAATCGGCAATGCGCTCAAGGAGGCCCTGGCCTTCTATTCCAATTCGGGCGGAAAAGGCGATCCGGCGGAGACACAGGCCAAAGCCCTTGAGTTGCTCCTGGAAAAGATGGAAGTTGTGCGCCAGATGTTTTATGGATTCGATTACAGGCGTTTTTTCAGTGTAGGCACTTCCGAACGGCTATCTATAATCCTTCAAGCCGAAGAATTCATCCTTTCAAGAGAACAAGGCAAGGACCGCTTTATCAAGGAGTCTACCGCACTTTCACAGCTTTTTGCCCTGGCCGTCCCCCATGAAGACGCCCTTGTTTTGACCGATGAAATTGCCTTTTTCCAGTCCGTCCGGGCACGGCTCCTCAAGTTTGAAAGCGACAGCGATAACGGCGATAGGACGAATTATGAATCCGCTATCCGACAGATCGTAAATCAGGCGGTCGAGTCAACGGGTGTCGTGGATATTTTCGACGCGGCCGGAATAAAAAAGCCTGATATTTCATTACTTTCCGAAGAATTCCTGCAAGATGTAAAAGAGATGAAGCACAAGAACCTTGGCATTGAGCTTTTGAAGAAGATTCTCAATGACGAGATCAAGGTACGGCTTAAATTCAATATTACGGAAGGGAAGAATCTTCTGGATATGCTTGAGGCATCAATCAAAAAGTACCAGAACAACCTTTTGACAACCACTGAAATTATTGAAGAATTATTGGAAATCGCCAGGAAAATCAGAACCGTAGACGGTTTGGCCGAGAAACTGAAATTAACTAAAGACGAATTCGCATTCTATACGGCATTGGAAATCAACGACAGCGCCGTAAAGGTTTTAGGCGATGAAACACTCAAAAGCATCGCCCGTGAAATCGCAGAGAAGGTTCGCAACAACGCCACCATAGACTGGGCCATGAAGGAAAGCGCCAGGGCAAAACTCATGGTCATCGTGAAACGTACTTTGAATAAATACGGTTACCCGCCGGACAAACAACAGAAGGCCGTTGATACTGTGCTTAAACAGGCTGAAGTGCTGGCAGATTATTGGGTTGCGCAGTGACCGAAGCCCCCCGTCCTGGCATCAGCGGTAAAAAGGGGCGCGCCGAGTCCTCCCGCGTCGAGAATATTCCTTACATCGCCATTGAAGAAGCCGTGGTGAATGCCGTGTACCACCGCGGCTACGATGTTAGGGAGCCGGTGGAAATCCGCATTATGCATGACGAGTGGTGGTCTTAAGTTACCCCGGACCGGACCGTTCCGTGCGCCTGGAGCAACTTCGGGTCGGCAAGACCATGCCTCGACGCTACCGGAATCGGCACATAGGAGAGTTCCTGAAGGAGCTGGAGTTCACCGAAGGCCGTTCCACAGGGATTCCCAAGATCCTTGACGCCATGCAGGCCAACGGCTCGCCTCCTGCCGAATTTGACTTCGACAAAGACCATAGCTATTTCATGGTACGTCTGGCGGTGCATCCAGCGGCGTTGGATGTGGCCGATTCGGGGGTGGGGGAATTGGCTGATGCTGTCACCGGGCAAGTCACCGGGCAAGTCCAGCGACTGTTGGCTTCTTGTGATGGAGCATTGATCCGAGTTGGGAGCAGGCCATGAAAAGGGGAAAAAACAAACTTCAAATCCGCAACAGCACCGGTGAGTTTCTGATCTTTACCCGGCAGGCAGGCGAAAACGGTATCGAGGTGAGAGTGGAGAAGGAGGCGGAGAAGATGTTGGAGGGATTAGCGAGATGAAGAAGTCACAAGAGGCCTCCATCGCATCGCCGGAATACCAGAAGTTCATAGAGGACCTGAAGACGCGAGTGGTTTCCGCGCGCATCTCGGCGGCGCGGGCTGTGAACCGCGACCTGATCCTGCTTTACTGGGACATCGGGCGCGGTATCGTGGAGAAACAGCAGACGCTCGGATGGGGCGATTCGATTGTCGAGATGGTTTCGGCGGACTTACGACAAGCATTTCCAGGCTCCTTCGGTTTTTCACCGCAAAATGTGTGGCGGATGCTCCAGTTTTTTCGGACGCATACGGACAAACTGTTTCTCTCACAGGCTGTGAGAGAATTGGAAAAGAAAGGGCAGAAAACGCCGAGCCCCGAAGAACTCTCACAGCTTGTGAGAGAATTGATCGCCGCAGTTCCATGGGGCCATCATGCAAACGTTTTGGCCAAGCTCACCGACCCCGCTGCCCGCCTTTACTACCTCCGCGCCACCGCCCGGTTCGGCTGGTCGCGCAATGTCCTTCTGAATCAGATCAAGGCCGGTACGTATGAACGGGCGGTGACGGAGAAGAAGACGCACAATTTTCCCCTCGCCCTGCCGGAGCATCTGGCCGAGCAGGCCGAAGAAATGATGAAGAGTTCCTACAATCTGGAATTCCTCGGCATCCGCCAGGAAGTGAAGGAGCGGGAACTGGAGGACCGGCTGATTTCCCGTCTGCAAGCGTTCCTCCTCGAACTCGGCTATGGTTTCTGTTTCGTCGGCCGCCAGCACCGGTTGATACTGGGCCAAAAGGAATATTTCATCGATTTGCTCTTCTACCACCGCTTCCTCAAGGCGTTGGTGGCCTTCGAATTAAAAATCGGGCCTTTCGAGCCAGAACACGCGGGCAAGATGGATTTCTATTTGAACCTGCTCAACGACAAAGAACGCGGTGACGGCGACCAGCCGTCTATCGGCATCATCCTCTGCGCGGAAAAGGACGACGTGGAAGTCGAATATGCCCTGCGCACGAAAGCGAACCCCATCGGCGTGGCTGTGTATCAACTCCAGTCGAAATTGCCGGCAAATCTGAAGGGCAAACTGCCGACGGCGAAACAGCTCGCCGACGTCGTGCGGGCGGTCCTTCCCGATAGGAGCGCCCCATGAACGGCAATAACCGATCCGACATCGCACCCGGCATGCGGGTGAGGGTGGTCCGTAAAGAGGATCAGCGAAGCGGCGCCCTGACGGAAGGGGTCGTCCGGGACCTGCTCACGAAATCGCCCCGCCACCCCCACGGCATCAAGGTGCGCCTGGAGGGCGGCATCGTCGGCCGGGTGAAAGAGATTTTGGGCGCCTGAAGGACGCCTTTGTTTTTCCGCTGAAAGGACCTCCATGCAGATTTACGTCGATGCGGACGGATTTCCCAGGGCGGCAAAGGACATCTTGATCCGGGCCGCCCTGCGCCTGGGCGTGCCCGTCGTCTTTGTGGCCAACAAGCCCGTCCGCCGGGAGCCGTCGCCCCTGATTTCGAGCCTTCTCGTTCCCGTGGGGCAGGATATCGCCGATGACCGCATCGTGGAGTTAGCAGAGCCGGGCGATCTGGTGATTACAGCCGACATCCCCCTGGCGGACCGGGTCGTCTCCAAAGGCGCCTTCGCCCTTAATCCCCGTGGCAAGCTCTACACGGAGGAGAACATCAAGGACCGTCTGGCCGTGCGGGATCTCCTGAGCGAACTGCGAGACGGCGGCCTGATGACGGGCGGACCACCGGTCTTCGGGAAGAAGGACTGCCAGGCTTTTGCCGACCAGCTCGATCGTTTACTGATCCGCCGGTTGAAGGGAGAAAAGTTCTGAGCGGCTTGGTGGCGAAAGCAGGCCCCCGCTGAGCCGTGTGTTATGACGCTTGACCAACCTCGGTGGAATAGGAAACCGAATGGAAAATGAGGATTTGATTCATTGGCAACGGGCGCGTTCCGGGAAGTCCGAAGAGGCGCACTCGGTCATGAAAGGGGAAAAGTTGTTTCAGCGGTTGATTTGAAAATCAGTTTGTTATAGATGTGTTGATATTAAATGACAGGAAGGACGCTATGGGCAAGAAAATTACAGTAGTCGGGGCAGGAAATGTTGGAGCGACGGCAGCGCAGCGGTTGGCGGAAAAGGCGTTGGGCGACGTGGTATTGATCGACGTCATCGAAGGGATACCCCAGGGCAAGGCCTTGGACCTGGCGCAGGCGGCCCCGATTGAAAAGCATGATGCGCAATTGATCGGAACGAACAGCTATGAGCTTTCCGCGGGTTCCGATATTGTCATCATCACGGCCGGCATCCCGCGCAAACCCGGAATGAGCCGGGACGACCTGCTTGCAACCAACAGGAAAATCGTAAAAAATGTGACGCAGCAGGTTGTACGGTTTTCCCCGAAGGCCATTCTGATCGTCGTCAGCAATCCCCTCGACGCCATGTGCCATGTGGCCTATGAAGCCAGCGGATTCCCCAGGAACCGCGTCATCGGCATGGCGGGCGTCCTCGATTCCGCCCGTTTCCGGGCCTTCATCGCAATGGAGCTCAAGGTCTCTGTGGAAAACATCCATGCTTCTGTGTTGGGCGGACACGGCGATACGATGGTTCCGCTGCCCCGTTATTCAACCGTGGCCGGCATTCCGATTACGGAGTTGCTGCCGCCGGAGCGCATCGATGAACTGGTGGCGCGCACCCGCAGCGGCGGGGCGGAAATCGTCAGCCTGCTGAAGACAGGCAGCGCCTACTACGCCCCGGCATCGGCGGCTGTGGAAATGGCCGAGTCGATCCTGAAGGACCGGAAAAAGATCCTCCCCTGCGCCGCTTACCTCGAGGGGGAGTACGGGATTCAGGGTTTGTTTGTCGGCGTTCCCGTCAAACTGGGGGCGGGCGGCATCGAACAGATCATCGAGATCAAACTGACGCCGGACGAACGGACAGCGCTGGAGAAATCGGCGGCGGCCGTCCGGGAACTGGTGGATGCAATGCAGAAGATGGAAGGATAACAACGACGGACGTCGTTAAATGTCAATTTTTGCGGATTATTCAAAATAGAGAAATGGAGGAAGTTATGGAAAAACTGTTCTATGAGGATTATGCGGTTGGCGAAAAAATGAGGTCCCCCGGGCGGACCATTACGGAAACGGATATCGTAATGTTTTCGGCCTTTACGGGTGACTGGCATCCGCTGCATACGAACGTGGAATTTGCCAAGAAGACGATCTTCGGCGAACGTATCGCCCACGGCATGCTGACGCTCTGCGTGGGCAGCGCCCTGATGTTCCGGCTCGGCATGTATGCGGCCCTGCCTAAATCGTTTATCGCCTTTTACGGCATGGATTCGGTGCGCTTTACGGGCGCCGCCAAAATCGGCGACACGATCCGCTGCGAAGTGGAAATCGAGAGCATGGAAGCCAAGGACGACGAGCGCGGCGTCATCGCCGCCAAGAATTCCATCAAGAACCAAAAAGGCGAGAACCTGGTCGTTTACACGACGAAGATCCTCTGCGGCAGAAGACCGAAAATGTAATCGTGGCGGCTAAAACTTTCTCCTGTTAATCGCCGCATCCTTCTGTGCCGATACGGGAAAAAACCGTCTTGCATATCTGAGGAATTTTGGTTCATCCGGTTGATGCGTACTGCTCTCTCTTTCACCTACCTATTTGAAGAAAGCGCTGTTCATCTGGGAACAGCGCTCTTTTTTTGTTTATTTTATCCAGTCAATCGGACAGATGGCGATGCAATTAAATCAGTGATAGTGAAATCCTGAAGAATATTTTTCGATTTTACTTGTCTTGACATGTATAATTATTTATCCATATACTCAACTATCGAAAAAACGAGGATTTGCGAATTTAATATATTGGACGATACAAATGGACGCATCATAGGTGGCAGCGCACCATGACTGAGACAACACAAAAGATAAATATCGTTGAAGCCGGTGAAACAGAAGTCTCCTCATTGGAAATCATAGTCAAGCGCGCCTTCTTGGCACACATGAACCATGAGCTACGTACGAATATTATGGGCATCATCGGCTATAGTGAGATGCTGATAGAAGACGCGGACAATTCTTGGATCGATGAGTTCATCCCCGACCTGCAGGAAATCCACGAAGCTGGAAAACAATTAATGGCTGTTGTCAGTGAGATGCTGGACCATGAGAAGATAGAGGCAAAGGCAGTCTTGGACATCGAAGAAATAGGGGATGACATTCATGATGCCATAATGGCGTCGATAATTGCCGCTATGGGATATGCTGAGATTCTCATCGATGAAGCAACTCAAAGACAAGCGGATGATTTGATATCGGATTTGAAAAAAATATATCAGGCATCTGAACGATTCATTTTTCTGGTCAACAATTTTTCCCGTATGTGGCATGGCGAAACCTGGAAGATGGATTCGAAACTGTCAACAGGTACCTCCACGAGAATTCTTGAAGATGTAAAAACAACGATCCACATGTTGTCAGAGGATACCTCCGTACAGCATGATGACCGGGGAGGATCTTTACTGATAGTGGACGATAATGAACTGAACCGTGATCTCCTTGTTCGTCGTCTTGAAAGGGAAGGGCATGAGGTTGCTGTTGCTTCGAGTGGGCGTGAAGCACTGGAGATACTCAGCAATAAAACTATTGACGTTGTATTGCTTGATATCATGATGCCTGAGATGAATGGTTACCAGCTTTTGCAACACCTCAAGTCAGAAGATTCGCTGCGACATATGCCGGTCATTATGCTCTCGGCATTGGGCGAGATCAATCATGTCATTCGTTGTATCGAAATGGGTGCAGAAGATTACCTGCAAAAACCATTCAACCCGGTATTGTTAAAAGCAAGAATTGGAGCATGTTTAGAGAAGAAGCGGTTGCGTGACCGAGAGCAGGCTTATCTTGAACAATTACGCCTCGAACGTGAAAAGTCTGAGCGGTTACTGCTTAACATCCTGCCCGCACCGATTGCCAGGCGACTGAAACAGGGAGAGAACCCGATTGCCGACACCTACCCCGAGGCCACGGTTTTGTTTGCAGATCTTGTTGGGTTCACCGAACTTTCATCCCGGATATCAGCCTCCGAGCTGGTCGAGACTCTGAACGAAATATTCACTATGTTTGATGAACTTGCCGAGCAATACGGTCTGGAAAAGATCAAGACAATCGGAGACGCCTATATGGCGGTTGGGGGTCTGCCGGAGCCACATCCGGGTCATGCAGAGTCTGTTGCAATGATGGCCATTGATATGCTGAAAGCCGTTGCACAAGTCAATTCTCGTAAGAAGCTGCCGATCAATGTACGAATCGGTATCAACACCGGACCTGTTGTAGCCGGGGTGATAGGCACGAAAAAATTTATCTATGACCTGTGGGGCGATACGGTAAACATGGCAAACCGGATGGAATTCCACGGTCTGCCCAACTGCATTCAAGTGACGGAAACGACGTACATCCTCATCAGGGACAAGTTTGTATTTGAAAAAAGAGGACTTATTGATGTGAAAGGCAAGGGTGAAACGGCCGCTTTCCTTCTCAAGGGGAGGCTTGCTAAATGACACCCTACATTTTTTCAATCTTCAAAAAGTAATTTATCCCGAGGGGTTCCTCATCAATATGAATGTTCCTGATTTCGCGCTCTGGTATGGAGCGGGCTACGTCCAGCATGTCCTTTTTGCTTCGATAAATTAAATGCCAATCATATATGTATTCCATGACGAACCTGAGGTCCCGGGGATTGTTATGATTGAAATTTCCCACGATCAATGAACCACCGGGCTTGACCAGACTGAAAAGGTTCTTCGTCAGAGCAATGGTACCTTTGCTGTCATCGATGGGAAACGTCATGATATAATCATACAGACCTGCGCTGTAAACCATATCAAACTCCTCTTTCTTTAAATAATCCAACTCATATTTTATGCTACTGATAAGAACACTCAGACCTTTAAAATCTTTCCTGGGAGAACAGAACTTCTCCATAAACGACCTTGGTTTTGCTGTCAGGTAATTGTCGGCAATGATCTGAAAAGCATTGGCAAGGGCATATTTGAAATGCGGATTACGACTTGACCTGCTGAAGGTCTTCAGCGTTTCCATATCGTGGTCCAATGCGAGGAATTGGTATCGATCTCTCGGTGAGTTATCGAGAATTTCCCTGATTTCCTGAGCAGGACCTGCAGCCATACTCAGAATATTACCCCGACCAATCTTCAGGATTTGCTCAATTAAATAACTTTTTCTATTCCTTACGGACTTGCAGGCTTTTGTTGCGAGGGCATGTTTATGTAACATCATCCCGAAGGGTGTTTGCCCTTCATACTGATCCTGATAGATGAAGTTCATCATATAGGCATCACCGGCATAACCATTGGGTTTGTTAATGATTCGCCAGTAGAAGGGGGCTTCCTGGATAATTCCATAGTAATTGGTGTTTTGAATAAAATTTTTATGAATTTCTTTTTTCTCAGCGTCAAATTCAGAAGAGATCTTTGCCAACTCATCCATAATGGGGAAACGCCAGGTTTCGAAGTCATCAACTTCCTTGTCCAATATCTTCCATAAATCATTCCCCCCCTCGGCAAGAGAATTCAACCGCTCCCTGATGGAGAGATGCCCTACTTCAAGTTCATGAAAAAGTTTCTTGAAACGCTCGCTAATCTCCATGACTTTCATTCCCCGCGTGCTTCAGAATTTAACCAATCTGTTAAGACACTTCACACGAATTCACATCCAGAATTTCCCGGATCTTTTGTGACAATTGTTTTGCGTTGAAAGGTTTCTGTAAGAATCCATTACACCCGCGATCCAATATCATTTTTGTAGCTTCACCCATAACGCTGTATCCGCTTGAGAGGAGGACTTTGACATTTGAATTAATATTCTTCAGGGCATCGTAGGTTTCACTGCCTCCCATTCCCGGCATGATCATATCCACAATAACCATATCAATTTCGCTCATCTTCTCCCTGTAAATTTTTACTGCTTCTTCTCCGCTCATTGCCACCAAAACCTTGTATCCCAGCCTTTTCATCATTCTGACAGCAACAGTGATGATCATTTCCTCGTCGTCCACAAGCAGAATCGTTTCTGCACCTTTTAGGATTTTATCGGAGTATGTTTTTTCATGAACAATTTTCTTTTCTGTTGCCGGCAGATGAAAGCTGAAAAGGCTTCCTTTATTTTTCACGCTATCAACTGTAATAAAGCCGTCGTGGTTCTTCAAGATACCGTACACAGACGAAAGACCCAATCCCGTGCCTCTCAATCCTACACCTCTCCCCATGTCTTTCGTCGTGAAAAAAGGATCAAATATCCTATGGGATATCGATTTATCTATACCGATTCCCGTATCTTGAACCGTTGTTTTTACGTACTTTCCGGGAGTAATATCGAATTTTTGCGCGCGGTCATCATCAAGTATATCGTTTTCCGTCCGGATGTAAAGGTTGCCACCATTGGGCATGGCCTGCCAAGCATTAACGAACAGATTCAACAGCACTTGCTCGATCTGTCCCTGGTCGACATCGACAAACCAGATATCCTCCTGCAGTTCGGTATGTATTGTTATCTCCTTTTTAGTACGGCCAAACATATGCGAACTCTTCTTTATAAGTTCGTTGAGGTCCGTCACCTTGACCTCATATTTTCCACCCCGGGCGAAGGCGAGCAGTTGTGCCGTCAATTCCGAACCGGTATGGACATAGTTTTCGATACTGGATAGATTTTCATGGAAGGGGTTATCGTCATTCGCATCCATGAGCATCAGCGACACATGACCCTGGACTCCCATAAGGAGATTGTTAAAATCATGCGCGATTCCACCTGCCAGCGTACCCATGGCCTCTATTTTTTGCGCTTGTTGGAACATACTTTCAAGTTCAACCCGTCTCCTCTCAGAGGCTTTCCGCTCCTCAATTTCCTGTTTCAGGTCCTCATTTTTGCTCAGCAGTTGGGTGGTGCGCTCCTGAACAATGATTTCCAATCTCTGGTTTGCAGCTTCAACGATCTGTCTCTCGTTTTCCAGTTTGTACGTCAGAAAGAAATCCCTTCTCGCATAGTATTCTATGGAGTAAGAGGCCAGCATACCGGCCAGATTTCCAGTGACAAAGAAAAAGTTGTTTCCCAGTAAAATCGATGTGGGTGTATCTATTATCCAGATAGCCACGACCTCGTAAGATGCAACAATCAACCAGCCTGCTAATGTTGCCCAAATAAACCGTACCCTGGTAAACGTGTATCCCCATATAAGCACAAGGATTAAACCGACATAATAGGAATAACCTGCCAGAGGCGGAATGATTAGAATCATGTAAATAATACCAAAGCCTGAAACAACCATAGCTGCAGTAACGGATAACTGAAAGGCCTGCCTGAACCTGGAAGAATAGGAATACAATATGACTCCCAACAGAAAGGGACAAACAACGGCAAAACGGACGACCCAAAGTTGTTTCGTCATCTCCGGAACCAAATAAGCGTCAAGAATGCCGAAAAATGCATATATTACGATTCCCAAAAGTAACGAAAATCTTACAAGTGACAGAGATTTATTGTAAAAATCATTTAGGAAGGTTTTTTCAAGATTTTTGGGGAAAGATAGGGTAATCGGATGCAGTTCCATCTCATACATGCCATACAGCGTTGCAGGCATAATATAGTCTCTCTGAATTTCCATATAATTCTCCCTATATGAAATTAAATGATAATACTATTTTGAATATGTTAATAAAAAAGGCACGAAGAAAGCCCAAAATATTTTCCAAGACGCAGCGCAATGTCCGTGGCATCATTGGCAAGATGTTTTAATGGCCCGCTTTCATGAGCACTGTTACCGATCACCAGGACTGTGTATCTCTCCGGGGCGGCAGATGTGGTACCTGTCATGGCGGGCACCTTGGTTTAGACTGTTTTCTTAAGGGATGAAATGGGTTCCTGTTCTCGCCTGAGTATAAGTGGACATCTCCTGCGTGTCAATGAAAAATGACAACATGAAAATGAATAATACGGTATGTATTAATACTTTTATTTGAAAGTGGACCTTCTCTGTGGTAGCGTCCCAAACCCGTAAACAAATGTTAAGGAGCGTCCTATGGACTACAAAGACAGCCTGAATCTGCCGAAAACGGATTTTCCCATGAAAGCCAATCTTGCAAAAAAAGAGCCCGAGATGCTCAAGCTGTGGGAGGAGATGAACATTTATCAGAAAATCCGGGATGTTTCAAAGGGCCGCGAGGTTTACATCCTGCACGACGGCCCCCCCTATGCCAACGGCAATATCCATCTGGGGACGGCGCTCAACAAGATTATCAAGGACATGGTGATCAAGGCCAAGAACATGACGGGTTTTGACAGCGTTTATGTGCCCGGCTGGGACTGCCACGGCCTGCCCATCGAACACCAGGTGGACAAGGAGCTGGGCGAGAAGAAAAATGAGCTGTCCCAGGCGGACAAGCGCCGTTCCTGCCGTAAATACGCGGAAAAATTTGTGGATATTCAGCGGGAGCAGTTCAAGCGCCTCGGCGTTTTCGGAGACTGGGATCATCCCTATCTGACAATGACCTATGATTATGAGGCCGTCACCGTGGCCGAATTCGGGAAGCTCTTCCTGAACGGCAGCGTCTATAAGGGGAAAAAACCCGTTTACTGGTGCGCCACCTGCAAAACAGCCCTGGCCGAGGCGGAGGTGGAATATGCGAATCACCATACGCCGTCGATCTATGTCAAATTCCCCATGATTTCGGACATTGCGGCAGTCCGTCCAAAGCTGGCCGGCAAACAGGTCAACGTCATGATCTGGACGACGACGCCTTGGACGATTCCGGCCAACCTTGCCATCGCCTTTCACAAGGAGTTCATCTATGCGGCGGTCGAAGTGGAATCAGAGGTGTTGATTCTCGCGAAGGACCTGCTGGATTACTGTCTCGACGCCTTCGGCTATCGCGGCAAACCCTATGAAATCGTCGATGAATTTCCCGGTGAAGTCATGGAGGGGCTCAAATGCCGCCATCCGCTGATTGACCGCGAGAGTGTGCTGATTCTGGCCCCTTTTGTCACGCTCGAGGCCGGAACCGGCTGCGTCCATATCGCTCCGGGGCATGGCCAGGAGGACTATGAAATCGGGATGCAGTACGGCCTGGACAATTACGCCCCCGTGGATGAGGACGGCAAGTTCACACCCGATGTTGAGGAGTTTGCGGGACAGTTTGTCTTTGACGCCAATGACGCGATCAACAAAAAGCTGAAGGAAATCGGTGCATTGATGGGCCTTGCGGAGATGGAACATTCCTATCCCCACTGCTGGCGCTGCAAGCGGCCGATCATCTTCCGTTCCACGGAGCAGTGGTTCATCTCCATGGAAAAAAACGATCTGAGGAAAAACGCCTTGCGGGCGATCGAAGGGGTCCAGTGGATTCCTGCCTGGGGACGCGACCGGATCTACGGGATGGTGGAAAACCGGCCGGACTGGTGTATTTCCCGCCAGCGCCTCTGGGGCGTTCCGATTACCGTCTTCTACTGCGGCCAATGCGGCCGGGAGCTGATGACCCGGCCCATGCTGGATCATATTGTGGCGCTGGTCCGCCAGTACGGTGCGGACGTGTGGTTTGAACGGGAACCCCGCGACCTGATGCCGGCCGGAACTCTTTGCCCCCACTGTCAAAACGACCAATTCAAGAAGGAGACCAATATCCTGGATGTGTGGTTCGATTCCGGCGTCAGCCACGCCGCCGTCCTGGAAACCTGGCCCGATCACCGGTCGCCGTCGGACATGTATCTGGAGGGGAGCGATCAGCACCGTGGCTGGTTTCACTCATCGTTGCTGGAGTCCGTGGGCACGCGCAACCGGGCGCCCTATAAGAGCGTCCTCACGCACGGGTTTGTCGTGGACGGCGAGGGCAAGAAGATGTCCAAATCGGTGGGCAATGTGATCGATTCACAGGAGATTATCGATCAGTACGGGGCGGAGATCCTGCGGCTCTGGGTGGCCGCCGAGGATTACACCATGGATATCCGGATTTCCGATGAGATCCTCAAGAGACTGGTAGAAGCCTACCGTCGCATCCGCAATACGAGCCGTTATATTCTGGGGAATCTCTATGATTTTGACTGTCAGAGAGATACCGTGGCGCCCGAAGACATGGAAGAGATTGACCGCTGGGCCCTGCACCGGCTGCAGGAGGTGATCAAGCGTGTCCGCGACGCCTATGACAGGTATCAGTTCCATGTCGTTTACTATACCCTTTATAATTTCTGTACCGTTGATCTGAGCGCCCTTTATCTCGATGTGCTCAAGGACCGTATCTATACGGCCAAAGCGGCCTCAAAGGCGCGGCGATCGGGCCAGACGGCCATGTACCTGATTCTGGAGGCCATGACGCGGCTGCTGGCGCCGATGCTGACCTTTACCGCCGAAGAGATCTGGGCAGCCATGCCGGCTTATGACGGGAAAGCGGTGAGCGTCCATCTGACCCAATTTCCGGAGGTCAATGAAGCTTTCCTGAATCCTGATTTAGGGGAACGCTGGAAGATGCTCATTGCCGTCAAAGGAGAAATTTCCAAGGCTATTGAAATCGCGAGGAAAAACAAGGTGGTGGGACATCCCCTCGATGCCGCCGTCGCCGTCTGTCCGCCGGAAAAACTCCGCTCCCTTGTGGAGACGAACCTGGAGGATCTCCGGGCGCTGCTGATCGTGTCGCAGGTCAGGCTCGCGCCGAAGGATCAGATTCCGGATGCCTATCAGAGCGCCGAGTTTGAGGGCCTGACCGTCGGCGTCTCCAAAGCCGGCGGCCGGAAGTGTAACCGCTGCTGGATCTACAATGAGAATATCGGGACGAATCCGGAACATCCGACGGTTTGCGAAAGGTGCCTGAAGAATATTGAATAAAAAGTACATACTGCTTGGCGTGACGACCGGCCTGATACTCCTGCTCGATCAGATCACCAAGTTTTACGTCGATGCATCGATGCGGCTGCATGAATCCATCCCTGTCATTCAGGGATTGTTCAGCATCACCTATGTCCGCAATCCCGGGGCGGCTTTCGGCTTTCTGGCCGACGCCTCGCCGCTGTTTCGTTCCATCTTTTTCTTGGCCGTTACGGTCCTGGCGATCATCCTGGTCGTGCATTATATCTGGAAAAGCAGGGTCGAGGAGCCGTTTCTGACGTTTGCCCTCTCGCTGATTCTATCCGGCGCCGTCGGCAATCTGATCGACAGGATCCGCTTCGGAGAAGTGATTGACTTTCTGGATGTTTACATCGGTTCCTACCACTGGCCGGCCTTCAATGTGGCCGATTCGGCCATTTCCGTCGGCGCGGTCATCCTGTTCATTGAACTTGTCAGACGCGGCAGGGAAAAGCATCCCGATGCGAAGGGTTCATAACATCACGAATATTCAGGCTCATCCCCGGGCGCTGCCTTCGGCCGGGGCAGGGGAATCATAAGTGGGATTGGCATTCATGCAGAGGATGCGGCCATGATCTCATTTATCTGACAATTATGGTTGCGTCGACGGCAACGGCGCCCTCGGCCGTGATGATCAGAGGGTTAATGTCGATTTCCTGAATCCGTGGATGGGCGAGGCCGATGTTCCCCAGGGCTGTGAGGATGCGGGCAAGTTCATCCCGATTTACCGGCGGGCTGCCGCGGAATCCGTCCAGCAGCTTCTGCCCCTGAAGACGATCGGTGAGCACCAGCGCTTCCTGATGGTTCAGCGGAGCCATGGCAAAAACCGCGTCCTGGAAAACCTCGGCCAGGATTCCGCCCAGACCGATCATGACACAGGGACCGAACTGGTGGTCGCGCAACAACCCCAGGATCAGCTCGACATGCCCCCTCACGTGTTTCTGGATCAGGACCCGTCCACGACCCCCCATTTTCCTTGTGATTGTTCTGAAGGTCTTCGTTGCCGTCGATTTGTTGCGGATATCGAGATAGACCAGCCCCAGCTCTGTTTTATGGACGTCGCCTGCCTGCAACCCCTTCATGACGACGGGATAGCCGATGCGCGCCGTTGCCTGCAGGCATTCATCGACATTGTCGGCCATAACTTCTTCCACCGTGGGCACGCCGTAAGCATTCAGAATCTTCTTGGAAATGAATTCATCCAGCGGTCCCGCAGCGCTATCCAGGACATTCTTCAAAACTGGGGATAGCGGCGATGGTTCCCCGGTTTCCCCTGCGGCGATGACTGCTGAGGGGTGTTTCTTTTGATTCATGACCGTCCGCAGGCAGTCCACGGCGCGGTAAAGTTCCTGGAAGACCGGGACCCCGTGTTCGCGGGCTGCCATCTGAAACTGATACGCCTCCTCCCGCCTGCCCAGAAGCCAGATGAAAACCGGCTTGCCGGCAGCCCGGGACTGCTGGGCCAGATCAGGCAGATTGATCCTGATCCGGAAATTGCCTACAAAGACGTGCAGCAGCACGGCATCGACCGCCGGGTCGGCCAGAACGGCCTTCATGGCCTCGCTGTATATATCCACATCGGTCGCGGCGTTTTTTTCCATGGCCGGCCACAGATCCACGGGGTTGGCCACGGGCATCCAGTCGGGAAAGACAGCCTGAAGGTTTTTTTTCGTGTCGTCGGCAAAGTCAGCCACTGTGAGTCCCATATCTTCGAGAAAGTCTGAAGAAACGATGCCCGCGCCGCCGCTGAAAGTCAGAATGGCAACGCCGCCTTTCAAGTCAGAGGCTTTGGCCGGAACCGTGGACAGAGACCGGCAGAGGTCCATCATCTGCTTGAAGTCGCAGGCTTCGATCACCCCGGCCTGCGCGAGCGCTCCGGAGACAATCCGCCGGTTTCCGGCGAGGCTTGCGGTGTGGCTCATGGCCGCCTGGGCGCCCCTGGCGCTTTTGCCGCCCTTTAAAACCACAATCGGTTTGACGCTGCCGCGGCAAAGATTGATGAAGCGGCGGCCGTCGGTGATGGTTTCCAGATAGAGTCCGATGACGGCGGTGTCGGGATCTCTAAGCAGCCAAGGCACAAGATCGCATTCGTCGACGTCCATTTTGTTGCCCACGGAGCAGACCTTGCTGATCCCCATGATGCCGTGCGTCATGATGTCGACCAGGAAACCGGCGGACAGCATGCCGCTCTGCACCACCAGGGAAACGTTGCCCGGGACCAGGCCTGCCTGGAGGGCACTGGGGTCCATGAAGGAGAAGACACGGCCATGAACCGCATCCACAAGGCCCATGCAGTTGGGTCCCCACAGCCGGATGCCGGCCCCTCTGGCCATGTCGAGCACCCTTTGCTGCTGCATCCGGCCTTCAGTGCCCGTTTCGGCAAAGCCGCCGGATTCAATGATTATGCCGGAGACGCCCTTGCGGATGCAGTCTTCGACGGCGCCCGGCGTTGCTTTTGCCGGGACGAAGATAATGGCCAGATCGACCGGACCGTCAACGGCGCTGACGGACGGGAAGGCGGGCAACCCTTCAATTTTGTCATAACGGGGGTTGATGGGATAGATTCCTCCTTGATAACCGGCCATCAGGTTTTTCAGGATCGAACAGCCCCCCTTGAACGGGTTGGGCGTAGCGCCCACCACGGCAACCGCTTTCGGGTTGAAAAAGAAATCCATCTTTATTCCTTACGGCTTTATAATCTTGATGTTGAGATACTTTCTCCCCCAGGCTTTGGCATCATCGATGTCCGAAAAAAAAATATCGATATGATCGCCCTTGATGGCGCTTCCGACATCCTGGACCTCTCCCCAGCCGTAGCCGGGGACATACATTTTTGTGCCATAGGGATAACGTCTGATGTCGGCGGCGATGGTGCCTTTTTCAGCTTTGGTGCCGGAGGAGGTGATGCCCACTTGCTTGCGCTTCCCTTTCTGCGGTCCGTAGGCATAGACCGGGGGAAGCAGGCAGCAACCGTATTTGTACTTCCATCCCGTCGATTTCTGGCCGGCGTCGTAGGCGGTCACGAGCATCCTGCGCGTGAATTCCTTTTTGCCCTTGCCACGGGGCAGCGTGCTGCACCCGAAAGCCAGCAGGATGATCGGCGCAACGATAAAGACCAATAGAAGCTGTTTTTTTGTGGCGAGCATGTCCGTGCTGAGTCCTTTCAAAAACGGTACAGGACGTATCACAAGGAGGGGCGCAAGATCAAGCCTGTATCAGCGTCATCTCATCAGAGACGGCAGGAAGGTGGCAATCTGCGGAAACAGAACCAGAAGGATGGCCGTTGCCAGCAAGGCGATCAGCATATAGGAGGTTCCCTTGAAGATGACCTGGAGGGGAACGTCGCGCGCCACGCCCGCGACGACGTAAACGTTGATTCCCACAGGCGGCGTGATGACGCCCATTCCCGTGACCAGGACGATGATGACGCCGAACCAGATCGGGTCGTAACCGAGGGTGGTCACCACCGGGAAGAAAATAGGGATGGTGAGCATGATCATGGCCAGGGAATCCATCAGACAACCCAGAACAAGATAGACCAGCAGGATGAGACCGATAATCACGGGGGGCGGCAGCGAAAGTCCCGAGACCCATATCCCGACATTGGACGGGATTCCCGTAACGGCCAGGAAATGCCCGAAAACGGTGGCGCCCGCCACAATGACGAAAATCATGCAGGAGACGCGCGTGGTCTCGTCCAGAGATCTGACGAAGCCGCGCCAGGAGAGATTGCGGCCAATCAGGGCGATCAGCAGGGTTCCAAAGGCGCCGATGGCCGCGGCTTCGGTCGGGGTAAAAAACCCGACAAACAGGCCCCCCATGACCATGACGAACAGGATGAGGGTTTCGATGACTCCCGCCAGAGATGCCATTCTTTCCTTCCAGGTCGCCTTCGGCGCTTTTTCGCAGATATCCGGACGCAGGCGCGTCCAGATGACAACCGTTACAATGAAGGACAGGGTCAGGAGGATGCCGGGCAGGACGCCGGCCATGAAAAGCTTGCCGATAGACTGCTCGGTCATGATGCCGTAGATAATGAAGATCGTGCTGGGCGGAATCAGAATGCCCAGGCCGCCCCCGGCCGCGACCACGCCCGTGGCCAGGGCGGGATCGTAATTGTATTTCTTCATTTGCGGCAGGGCGACCGAGGCCATGGTGGCCGCCGTCGCGCTTGTAGAACCGCAGATGGCGGAAAAGCCGGCGCAGGCGCCGATGGTGGCGATGGCCAGTCCGCCGGGCAGGTGCCCCATAAACTTGTGGGCGGTGTTGAAGAGCCGGCCGCTCATGCCGGAGTGATGGGCCACCTGACCCATCAGCACAAACAGGGGGATGACGGTTAAATTGTAAGAGCTGAAAACGGCAAAGAAATCACGGGCGATCAGGCTCAGAGAGGCGTCCCAGGAAACCAGCAGCCCGAACCCTGCAAACCCCACGAGGGCCATAACAAAGCCCACGGGGATTTTCAGAAAAATAAGCGCTACAAGCACGGCAAAGCTCAGCAAACCGATGATCGTCGGCGTCATGATCCCAAGCTCCTGCGCAGAGACCTGGCAAAAACGACCAGAAGCACCAGCGCCAACAGGCCGCAGCCGGCGGCAATCCCATAAACGAAAGGATGAAGAGGCATCTGCAGCGTCAGCGACACCTCTCCGCTTCGGCGAAGGTCGACACCGTAGGCCAGGCTTTGCCACGCAACCAGCCCGAAGAGGATCGCGCTGATCAGATTTCCGGCGGCGTCAACAATGAATTGCGTCCGGGGTGAAAGTTTTTCAAAAATGATTTCAACGGCCACGTGCCCACGCTGCAGGGAGGTATGGGCCAGGGAGAAGGAGACAATGACAGCGCTGATGAAACCCACCATCTCGTAGGCGCCGGGAATGGGAGCGCCGATGAGCCGCAGGGCCACATCGGCGCAGGACAGCAACATCATGGCGACGATGGCAAAACAGGCGACATAATTGAACCAGCCGCTCGTCGCCGTGACGGCCCGTTCCAATCGAACCATAATCGTTTATCCCTTCAGCAGAAACTTCTATTTGTACTGCCTGCCGTACTTCTTGATCAAGCTTTCGACTTCATTGACGGCGCTCTTTCCGGGCAGACCTTTGGCGTCCGTTGTTTTCATATAGTTTTGGATAATCGGGCTGACCGCTTTTTTCCACCGGGCGTTTTCCTCTTTGCTCAAGGGGATGATTTTATTTCCGAGACTCAGTGTGTACTGGCGGCCTTCCAAATCCGACACGTCCCATGTCTGTCCATGAACGTCAACCCACTGGCCGCTGACCGCTTCGAAGATGTCCTGGATGTCTTTCGGCAAGGCGTTCCATTTTTTGAGATTCATCACCACGAACATGGCGGTCGTATAGCCGATGCCGGAAGAATCGGTCGTGAATTTGATAACTTCCGCCTGCTTCCAGCCTTTCAGGGTTTCAATGGGTGTGAATGTTCCATCCACGACCCCTCTTTGCAGGGCCTCATAGGTTCCCCCCTGCGGCATCGCTACCGGAACGGCGCCCAGCATTTCGACCACTTTCGCGCTCAGACCGGTGGAACGGATCTTCATGCCCTTCAAATCTCTCAAGGATTTCACCGGCTTGATGGTATGCAGGAGTCCCGGTCCGTGGGCATGGATATAGAGAACTTTGACGCCGTCGAGTTCTTTGGGTTTGAATTTCGTAAAGAAATCGTTAGCGACATGCGTTGCTGTGCGCCCGTTGGGATAACCCATCGGCAGGTCAAGCGCTTCCATGACGGGGAAGCGCCCCCGCGTATAGGCAAAACAGGACATGCCCAGGTCGGAGATGCCCTTGACGACGCCGTCAAAGGTCTGATCCGCCGGGGTGAGGCTCCCCCCGGAAAACACATTGATCTTGACCCGGCCGTTGGTCCGTTTCTCGATCTCCTTGACCCATTCTACGGCTGCTTTGCTCTGCCCATGGGTTGGGGGAAAGAAGACACTGTAGGTCAGGTTTGTGGTTGACGCTTCCAAAACATTCGACGAACCGGCGACGATCCATCCGGCTGCCGCGAGAAAAGCAATCCATATAAAAATTCTCTTTTTCATTTTGGTCTCCTTATGGTCATTGTTGTTCATGAATTCTTATGATTGATCTATGCGATTGCCTGTCTGCTTCCCTGCGGGCGAAACAGACAGGCGCCAATAGGCGTATTTGGATGAAAAAAAGTAATAAAAATCGTCAATGATGTAAAACATGGTCATGTCCTGCCGCATAAAATAAAAATTCTGGGGAAAACGATAAAATCAGGAAGGCCTGCTTACCCATTTAGAGCCATGGGCAGCAGGCATCAATACATATAGGAGGGATGATGGACGCCGCGACAGGATGCCCGTAATTTCTGCTTGTTTTCGATCATTTTATTCACGATCAATTTTTCTCCACTGCCGGTGTCCAGTAGTTTATTTTTTTTTGACTGTCAAGTTAAATTTAATGCTTCAAACGCTCTCGTTTGTTTTGGCGTTCTCCTTCAGCCGTTCAAGTTCTTCCTTGTATTGCTCGGCTTTGGCCCGCACGATCTCCATTTCCTCTCTGGCCTGATCCAGTTTTGCGTCCTGCTGCTGCTGTGCTTCGCGCATTTTGTCCTGGATATCGTCAAAGCCGACGTAAATAGCCAGGATGCCGCCCAGAAGCATAGCCAGCGGCATGGCCCCCTTCAGGAGGATCAGTAAGTCTTTCCACCAGGCTATGAGGCCGATCAAACCCAATACTGCCGATATGGAGCCTGCTATAAGCAGTGACATGGTTTTCCCTCCTTGATCAAATGTGGGAGCGACGCGGGGCCTGTTTTTCTTCATCCCGGATCCCGCATAAAAACACGCATAGCCGTCGCCCATTTATAGTACCGATCCCTATCATAGATGCAAGCATGAGGCAAGATGAATGTATCTGAGCTCATTAAACCTGAACGATTATATCTCGAGAAGCGTTGTCTTGAAAGAAATAATGCTTGATAAATATGGATTCTTAAATTAGCATACGCCGCCTGAAATAAGCGGTCAATTAAGGATAACGGTTGATGTTTGATCCCGATTTTAACAAGGGGGGAGGGATTCTCCCGGCGATCGTCCAGGATGATGAAACGGGCGAGGTGTTGATGCTGGCCTATATGAACCGCGATGCCTGGTTGAAAACACTTGAGACCGGCAAGGCGACCTTCTGGAGCCGGTCCCGCAACGCCCTGTGGCTCAAGGGCGAGACGTCCGGTCATGTTCAGCTTGTCCGGGAAGTGCGGCTGGACTGTGACGACGATACGATTTTACTCAGGGTTCAGCAGCTTGGCGGGGCCGCCTGCCATACCGGTTACCGTTCCTGTTTTTATCGAAGGCTGGTCAACGGGGCGGTTGAAATTACGGGTGTGAGAATTTTTGATCCGGAGGATGTCTATAAGAAATGAATAAGCTGAAGCTCGGGATTCCCAAAGGCAGTCTGGAGGAAAACACGATTGAGCTTTTTAAAAGGGCCGGCTGGCGCATCACCTGTGACAGCCGCAGCTACTTTCCGGATATCGATGACGAGGAGATTAGCTGCAGCCTGGTCCGGGCCCAGGAGATGTCGAGATATGTGGAAGATGGAACCCTGGACCTGGGGCTGACGGGAAGAGACTGGATCGTTGAAAATGATTCGTCGGTCGTGACCGTTCAGGACCTCGTCTATTCCAAGGCCTCGACAAGAAAGGCAAGGTGGGTGCTCGTTGTCCGGGAAGATTCGCCGATTGCGTCCCTCGAGGATATGCAGGGCAAGCGCATCTCCACGGAACTTGTTCGTTTTACCAAACGCTATTTCCAGGAAAGGAACATTGACGTGCATGTGGAATTTTCCTGGGGGGCGACAGAGGCGAAAGTCGTGGAAGGCCTGGTCGATGCGATCGTGGAAGTAACGGAAACCGGTTCTACGATCAGGGCCAACAAGCTCAGGATCGTGCATGAATTGATGCAGACGAATACACAGCTCATCGCCAATCCGTCTGCCTGGGAAGACCCCTGGAAGAGACAGAAAATCGAGCAGATCCGGACGCTCCTGAATGGTTCGCTCCAGGCAATGGGGAAGGTGGGTTTGAAACTGAATGTGTCCAAGGAAAACCTTGGGCGGGTCGTTCTTTTGCTGCCGTCATTGAAGGCGCCGACCATATCCAATTTATATTCCGAAGAGTGGTTTGCCGTAGAGACGATTGTCAGCTCCGGCATTGTCAGAGATTTGATTCCGCTGCTGAGGGAAGCAGGGGCGGAAGGGATTATTGAATATCCGTTGAACAAGGTCATTTAAATAAGGACGAATGCCATGAGCAGAATCTCGAAAATTCACAGAAAAACAACGGAAACGGAGGTATCCATCGAGATCAATCTGGATGGGTCCGGCAAAACGGATATCAAGACTTCCATCCCGTTTCTGGATCACATGTTCCATCTTTTTGCAAAGCACGGTTTTTTTGATCTGTACGTGCAGAGCCAGGGGGATACGTCCGTTGATGACCACCATCTTGTGGAAGATCTGGGGATTTGTTTGGGGGCTGCCGTCAAGCAGGCGCTGGGGGGAAAAGAAGGCATTGCCCGTTACGGGGCGGCGCTGGTGCCCATGGATGAGACACTGTGCGGGGTGGCGATCGACATCTCCGGGCGTCCCTATCTGATTTATCATGCGGCTGTGGGAGAAGCGAAAATCGGCGCCTTTGACCCGGCCCTGATGAAGGAGTTTTTTAAATCTTTTTCAGATCATAGCGCGATGACCTTGCATATCAACGTGCATTATGGTAGGAATAACCATCACATTGTCGAAGCCATTTTCAAGGCCTTTGCCCGGGCGCTCAATAAAGCCGTGACCCTCCAGGGGCGGATCGAGGGGGTCCTGTCAACCAAAGGGAGCCTGTAACTGTCGTGAAGTTGAAAATAAATCTGAGGAATTCCTTTTCCAGGGGTTGCCGGAACATGGCGAATCTGCATAAAATCATAATATTATGCGGACTGTCCGTCATCTTTACGGGAATCATGGGATGTTACAGCGGGGGGGGTGCGGGGACAACGCTGCAACAGGGCGGCAAGTTGGTATTTCAACGCGTGGCCATAGCGCCTTTTCAGCAAACAACACCGGAACAACTGGATATTAATGCGGTCGATTGCAGCCGTTGCCGGTTTTTTACCAGGATGGATGGTCCCCCCGGCCGTCCGGAAGCAATTGTGGAGCAGATCTTTATCGAGAGGCTCAAGGCCGGTTATGAAATCGATATCATCACCCCGGACCGGGTGGCAGGGATATATGAGCGCTACATCGGGGCCTTCGATAAAGTCACGCCGCTGACCCTGTTGAAGAAGGTTGGCGACGACCTCGATGCGGACGGGATCGTTTTCGGCTACATCTATCGCTTTCGGGAGCGCCAGGGCGTGCCTTATGCCGCTGCAAAGCCTGCCTCGGTGGCTTTTGAAATCTACCTTTTCAGAGTCAGCGACAGCGCTCTGGTCTGGAAAGGCCATTTTGAAAAAACACAAACGTCTTTGATGGAAAATGTTCTTCAGGCTTCTGCCTTTCTGAAGGGCGGCGGTCGGTGGGTGACGGTAAGGGAATTGTCCGAAGAAGGGATGGACAATGTCATGAAAAACTTTCCTGCCCTATCCAAATAGTTCCATCTGACCATTGCAGCATCAGCAGTTTTATCTTCGGGATTTCATGGTGTGGGGATTCCGATTTTTTCTTTTGGAGCTCATCGTGATTGTCATCCCGGCGATTGACTTGAAAGACGGTAAGTGCGTACGGCTGGCGCAGGGCGATTTCCGGCGGATCACCGTTTATTCGGAAGATCCCGTGGAAATTGCCGAGCAATGGCGGACACAAGGGGCTCAGCGGATTCATGTGGTCGATCTGGATGGCTCCCTGGCAGGATCGCCCCGGAACAGGGCGGTGATTCTGGAGATGGTCAAGGCGATTCCCATACCGGTTGAACTGGGCGGCGGCATTCGGGATATGAATACGGTTGAGTATTATATCCGGCACGGCGTGCAGTGGGTCATCCTCGGTACCGCCGCACTCAAGAACGAGGTGTTTGTCCAGGACGCCTGCCGGCAATTCAGCGGGCGCATCATTATCGGGATTGATGCACGGGACGGTATGGTTGCTGTTCAGGGCTGGACGGAAAAGACCTCCCAGTCCGCCGCGGATATTGCCAGACGCTATGAAGATCATGAACCCGCTGCTATCGTTTACACGGACATCCAGCGGGACGGCATGGAGTCCGGCGTCAATATCGAGGCGACCCGCAGCCTCGCGGAAGCGGTGAACATTCCCATTATTGCCTCCGGAGGGGTGGCCGGCATGAGAGACATTGAACGGGTGATGAATCTCGAACCCGCAGGGGTCATGGGGGTCATTGTCGGCAAAGCCCTCTATACGGGGGGGCTGAGCCTGGAGGCGGCGATCGACAGGACGAAGAGGTAATGGATTTTTTCCGGGGGGTGTATTATGGATGACTGTATTTTTTGCAGGATTGTGAGCGGTCAAATCCCAAGTTCCAAGGTCTATGAAACAGATCAGGTTCTGGCTTTTGATGATATTCATCCCATGGCGCCTGTGCATGTGATCGTGATTCCGAAAACTCATATTCCGACGCTGATGGACCTGACCGCTGAACGGATGAATGACTGCGATGCTCTCATGCGCGCGGTCCAGGAGGTTGCGAAAATCAAGAAAATCGACCAGAAGGGCTTCCGGACGGTTATCAACTGCAAGGAGGAGGGGGGACAGGTGGTCTTGCATCTTCACCTCCATGTACTCGGCGGTGAAAGGCTCAGGGACGAGTTGAACTGATTTCTGCGGAAGGCCTGTTGACAAATAGCCAAGGCAACCTATCATAAGGTAAACACAAACAGAGGCGACGCCATGACATTTAAAACAAAAATCGATCAGGATATGTCCGTTGCGGCCAAGGCAAAGGATAAAATGACGCTGTCCGCCCTGCGCCTGATCAAGACGGCCCTGCACAATCGGGAAATCGATTTGAAACGGGAAGTGAATGATACGGAATTTCTACAGATTCTGTCCGGCATGGTGAAACAGCGTAAAGATTCGATCGAACAGTTCGCCAGGGGGGGGCGGGCGGATCTTGTGGAGAAGGAAGAGGCGGAACTGAAAATTATCCAGGCCTTCATGCCTCAGCAGCTGTCTGAGGAAGACGTCCTCCATGAGATCCGGAAGGCCATTGATGAAACAGGCGCCGTGAGCGTCAAGGACATGGGAAAGGTCATGAAGGTCCTCATGCCGAAACTGACCGGCAAAGCCGATGGGAAGCTCGTGGGTGAAAAGGTCAAGGCGGTTCTGTCTGCTTAGACTGAAAAGCTTCACAAAACAGGTTGTTGCAGACTTATCGAGCCGATCCGAACGGGGAGGGCACGATTGAAGGGTTATATACCGGACATCAAGGTTGAGGAAATTAAGAACCGCGCCAGCATCGTTGATCTGGTTTCAGAATATGTGACGTTGAAAAAGGCGGGTCGGAATTTCATCGGCCTTTGCCCTTTTCATAAGGAAAAAACGCCCTCGTTTACCGTTACACCGGACCGTCAGATGTTTTACTGTTTCGGCTGTGGTGAAGGGGGGGGTGTTTTCACTTTTTTGATGAAAATTGGTCAGATGACCTATCCGGAGGCTGTCCGGCACCTGGCGAAAAAGACAGGGGTCGTTATTTCGGAGCGGATTTCCCAAAAGGAGAGGCAGGAGGTCAGTTACGGGGAGCAGTTGATCCGAATCAACGAGATGGCGACCGGTCATTATGCCCGAAACCTGGCTTCACCGTCCGGGAAAGAAGCGCTCGCTTATCTACGGAAGCGGGGGATTCGTGAAGAAACCGCCAGGGCCTTTCGTCTCGGTTTTTCCTTGAACGGCTGGCATCACCTGCGGGACTTTCTCGAAAAGGAAGAGGCATCTTTGGAAAACGCCGAACAGGCAGGACTTCTCGTTCCGGGAAAGGATGGCCACCGTTATGACCGTTTTCGGGGCCGGCTGATGTTTCCCGTTGAAGACCTCAGTGGCCGCGTTATTGCGTTCGGGGGAAGGATTCTGGGCGCCGGTGAGCCCAAGTATCTTAACTCCCCCGAATCGGGCGTTTATGTCAAGGGACGGAATCTGTATGCGCTCAACCGGGCAAAAGAGGCCATCCGCAGGCAGGGTTGCGTCATTGTCGTGGAAGGGTATTTTGACCTGATTTCACTTTGGAATGCAGGGATCACCCATGTCGTCGCCACACTGGGGACCGCCCTGACGAAGGAGCAGATTCATCTCATCTGCCGTTATACGACACATGTTGTGGCCCTCTTCGATCCCGATGAAGCAGGTCGAAAAGCCCTGACGAGAAGTCTGGAACTTTTCCTGTCAGGCAATCTGAATGCCCGCGCCCTTGTGCTGCCAGATGGCCTCGATCCCGACGATTACGTTCGGGCTTATGGCGGGGACCGTCTGCTGGAGTTGATCAACGGCGCCCCCTCCATGGTGGATTACTATATCAATCATGTCCTGGGAGATCAGGGTGGGTTTGAAAAAGATCGGGATTCGCTCCGGAAGGCCGTTGCTTTCATCAAGCATATTGAGAACGTCGTTGACAGGAATCTCTTCATCAAGCGGGTCTCGGAAAAGCTCGGCATTGACCAGGAACTGTTGAAAAAAGAAATTTCCCGTGCCAGGCCCCCTGTAACGGACGACGGCACGATCCGGGGAGTCTATACGGCTGAGATTGAAAAGCTGGAGATGGGCTTGATCCATCTTTTGCTGATCCATCCGGAAAAAATCGTCCCTGTGACGCAAACAGGAATTCTGGATTACTTTACGAACAGGGATCTGAAAAATTTCGGGGAGACATTACAGAGCGCTGCCGCCGGATTACAACCATGGGATGCGGTCGAAAGGGTTAGCCGTTTAGACCCGGGGCCGATCCGGGAAGGCCTCATGAAAAAGCTCATGGAGGCGCGGCCGCTCGAGGAAGAAAAGATACTGGATCGGCTGATCGTCGATACCACGCGACAGATCAGGCGGCGCTGGTACAAGGAAAAACTTAAGGCGCTGAATCCGGACATTGTAAAGGCGCAGGAAACAGGCGATACGGATCGGTGCAGACGGCTCTTGGTGGAAAAGGGACGCCTTTTGAAAGAAGAAAAAATGCTGGGGATTTAAGCCCGTTCAGCGATGGGATAAAAATTCGTACCGGGAGACAATGATATGGGAAAAGAAATACCGACAGATGAATTTAAAAAGCTGATATCCCTCGGGGAGGAAAAGGGTTTTCTCACCTATGACGACGTGAATGACCTGTTGCCGTCGGACATTATTTCTTCCGATCAGATTGACGATATCATCATGCTTTTCGGCGAGAAGAATATCGACATCATCGATACGGACAAAGGCGAAAAACTGGTTGTTAAAAAGCCGGCGGATGAGACTACCGGCGTCAAGGAAGAGGAAATCCTGGGACTCGCGCCGCTTGTCGGAAAGACCGGGGATCCGGTCAAGATGTACCTCCGTGAAATGGGTCTCGTTTCTCTGCTGAGCCGGGAAGGGGAGGTTGAAATTGCCAAGAAGATCGAGGAAGGCCTGAAAGAAAGCATAGATGCGGTGTTCGGAGTCAATGTCTGTATCAAAGATGTCGTGGATATCGGCGTCCGCTTGAGAAATGAGAATCTACGCGTCAAGAATGTCGTGGACAATCTTGAAGATGAGGATGGATATGTCGAGGAGGATCTCCATCGGGAACGGGTGCTGAAGCTGATTGATAAGGTGACGGCCCTGGACAGGAAGAATGATATACTGAGATTGAAATTGAAAACAAAGGGCCTGCTCGATTTTCAGAAGGAAATCATTCGCGGCGAATTGGATGAAAATACGAAGCGCA
The DNA here is from genome assembly GCA_030656035.1 of Syntrophales bacterium. Classification (GTDB taxonomy): domain Bacteria; phylum Desulfobacterota; class Syntrophia; order Syntrophales; family Fen-1087; genus JAPLJM01. The sequence continues at coordinate 5,693 of JAUSOK010000054.1, read as the reverse complement.
TCGTCCGGTTGTGCCGAAAAGTCAAATTCAGCAAGAAGCAGATTGACAGGATGGTTGCCCTTCTGAAGGGCTATCTGGCGGAGATCGAGCAGGTGGGGAAGGAGATTCAGGCCTGTAAGGACAAAACAGGCCTTTCGCTGACGCAGATGGAAAAGGCATGGATGACCATAAAGAAGTCAGCGGCCGATGAAAAACGCCTGACACGTAAATTGAATATCAGCAGCGAAACATTAAGGACCTGTGAAGCGACTGTCAGGGAAGCCAACAGGAAGATCAAGAAAATTTCTCAGGAGGTCGGGCAATCGGCGACAGCCGTGAAGAAGATGGTCGATTCCATCGAATGCGGCGAGGCCAAGGCGGAAATTGCCAAAAGAAAGCTGGTCGAGGCCAATCTGCGGCTGGTTGTCAGCATTGCTAAAAAATATACGAACCGGGGCCTGCAGTTTCTGGACCTCATCCAGGAAGGAAACATCGGCTTGATGAAGGCGGTCGATAAATTTGAGTATCAGCGGGGCTATAAATTTTCCACCTATGCCACCTGGTGGATCAGGCAGGCCATTACCAGGGCGATCGCCGATCAGGCCAGAACCATCCGCATTCCCGTTCACATGATCGAGACCATCAATAAACTGATTCGAACCTCCCGCTATCTGGTTCAGGAGCTGGGACGGGAACCCACACCTGAGGAAATTGCCAATAAAATGGAATATCCCCTGGAGAAGGTCCGGAAAGTATTGAAGATCGCCAAGGAACCCATTTCCCTGGAGACGCCGATCGGGGAAGAGGAAGACAGCCACCTGGGCGATTTTATCGAAGACAAGAAGATCATTTCTCCCTCGGAAGCGACGATCAGCATGGATCTGGCGGAGCAGACACGGAAAATTTTATCCACTTTGACGCCCAGAGAGGAAAAGGTTCTGCGGATGCGTTTCGGCATCGGTGAACGGACCGATTATGTCCCGGAAAAAAAGCAGGAAGCATTGGAGATGTTGAAGGACCAACTGCGCAACGTCGATGCGAACGCGGTGCGAAAATTGAGGAATCCTTCGCGGAGAAAAGTCTCCAAATCGTTGCTGAAATGAGAGTTTTTAACCGCTGCTCATCGACAGACGGCCTTTTTCGGGAATCGTCAAATTAGGATGTTGACAAGAGACGACGCTCGGTGTAGCAATAGTATCTGGAAATGGCTCAGGCGCTACAGTCGTGTGCGGGCCCATAGCTCAATTGGTAGAGCCACCGGCTCATAACCGGTCGGTCCCTGGTTCGAATCCAGGTGGGCCCATTATCACCTCCAGTGGGAGATTTTATGAATGGGGAAAAACAGGAATGGTGCTGACGGTGATTCATGGAATTCATGCAAACAAAGGGAAAGCAAATTCGGGAAGCTCAAACTTCCTCTTAAAAAATGCACCTGTCGAAAGGTGCATTTTTTTTAATGTTTCAATGAAGGGGGATTGCCCTTGGGAGTAAAACTGAGACTAATTAACGCGTTACAGAAAATCGACACAGAAATCTCCAGAATTAATAATCGAAAAAAGATGCTGCCCGGGGAACTGGCAAAGCTGGATGAAACATTGCAAGTTTTTTGCGCTGATTTCGAAAAGGACCAAAAAGTCCTGGAGGAATTAAACAAAGCCCATAAGGAAAGGGAAGAAAAACTGAAGCGGGGACTGGAAAACCTGAAAAAAACCAGAGAGCGCCTGTCCGATGTCAAGACGAACAAAGAATATCAGGCGATACTTAAGGAAATTGAGGTCACCGAATCGAAAAACAGCTCGATGGAGGATGAGATTCTCATCATCATGGATAAACTTGACCAGATCAAAAAGCAGGTCAAGGTTAAAGAAATAGAGCTCGATGAACGCCGGCGTGATTACGGATCGAAAAAACAACGAATCGAGCAGGAATTGACAGAGATGGATGCGGAAATCGCTTCTTATCTTGAAAAGCATTTGCTGCTGAAGGAGCAGATCGCTCCGGATCTGTTGAAAAAATATGATACAATAAAAATCAGGAGTCACGGTGTGGCGGTGGTTGCGGCCTGGAAAGAGATTTGCATGGGCTGCCATATGAATATTCCGCCGCAATTATATATTGAATTGCAGAAAGATCAGAAAGATATCGATATCGAATATTGCCCCCATTGCAACCGGATTATTTACTGGGAGGATCAGCACAAAAAAGGCGAATAGCCTGAAAATACATGAACGTTTCTTTCTCATTTTATGATATGGAAGGAGCAGGGATAAGGGTGTTGGAGCAGATCAGATGATCGCTGGTCCGGATACGTCCGGACGGGAGGAAAGTCCGAGCTCCGCAGGGCAGGATGGTCGCTAACGGCGACTGGGGGCGACCCTAAGGAAAGTGCCACAGAAAATATACCGCCCGTCGCGTGCGGGTAAGGGTGAAAAGGCGAGGTAAGAGCTCACCGCTTCCCTGGCGACAGGGAAGGCACGGCAAACCCCATCCGGAGCAAGACCGAATAGGAGAACATTTAAGGGTGGCCCGCCCGACGTTCTCGGGTTGTGTCGCTTGAGGCAGCAGGCAACTGCTGACCCAGATGAATGATCATCGCCGCCTTCCGGGTGACCGGCGGGCGGAACAGAACTCGGCTTACGATCTGGTTCGACACCTCTAAAAAAACAGCGTTCATCGCATGGATATCCGCGATGAACGCTGTTTTGCGTGATGACCGCCTCAGTTCGGGTTCAGGATTTGTTGAGCGCTTTTTCCGTTTCCAGAATTTCCACCGTGGTTTTGATGACCGTATCCGAATTCAGGGATATGCTGTCAATCCCGCACTCAACGAGGAAGCGGGCGAATTCGGGATAATCGCTGGGCGCCTGCCCGCAAATGCCGATTTTCTTGCCCATGTTATTGGATTTGGTGATGGCGATCCGGATCAGATCCATCACCGCTTTATTTCGTTCATCGAAGATATGGGCAACTTCCGCCGAATCCCGGTCCAGACCGAGCGTCAACTGGGTCAGATCATTGGAGCCGATTGAAAAACCATCGAAGATCTTGCCAAAGTCTTCAATCAGGACGACATTGCTCGGAATCTCAACCATCATGTAGATTTCGAGACCGTTTTCACCCTGTACAAGTCCCCGGTCCGCCATGACCTTGATGACTTTTTCCCCTTCCTCCACGGTCCGGCAGAAGGGGATCATGAGCTTCACGTTGGTCAGCCCCATATCGTTTCTGACTTTTTTCATGGCTTCGCATTCCAGGGTAAAGGCGGCGCGATATTTTTCGTCATAATAACGGGAGGCGCCGCGGAAACCGATCATCGGGTTTTCTTCGTGGGGTTCAAAAAAGGACCCGCCGATCAGATTGGCGTACTCGTTACTTTTGAAGTCGCTCATCCGGACGATGACGTCCTTCGGCCAGAAGGCCGCGCCGATTTTGGCAACCCCCTGTGCGAGCTTGTCCACGAAGAAATCCCACCGATCATTGTAGCCCCTGGTCATTGTCTCAATCTTGCTGCGCACCCCCGCATCCGTGACCTTATCGAACTCGATCAGGGCCATGGGGTGGATGCTGATGTACTGGTTGATGATAAATTCGAGCCGCGCCAGTCCCACGCCGTCATTGGGAATTGCGGCCAGTGTAAAGGCATTTTCGGGATTTCCCACATTCATCATGATTCTGGTCCTGGGGCGGGTCAGATTCTTGGCGTTGATGCGCTGGACTTCAAACTTCAGAATGCCTTCATAGACCTTGCCGACTTCTCCCTCCGCACAGGATACTGTGGCATGGGTCACCCCCAGTAACGCCTTCGTTCCGTTTCCCGTCCCCACAATGCAGGGAACGCCCAGCTCCCGGCTTACAATAGCGGCGTGACAGGTCCGTCCCCCCTTGTTGGTGACGATGGCCGAGGCGATTTTCATGACCGGTTCCCAGTCGGGGTCGGTCATGTCGGTGACCAGAACTTCCCCTTTTTTAAAGTTTCTGATCTCCTCCACGGATTTTATCACCTGGACGGGTCCGGCCCCGATTTTTGCACCTACGCTGGTCCCGGTGACCAGGGGTTCCCTGGATTCGAGGAGAACATAGCTTTCCAGAACATTGACGTCCTTCTGCGACTGGACCGTTTCCGGTCTGGCCTGCAGGATGAACAATTCGCCGGTCCTGCCGTCTTTGCCCCATTCGATGTCCATGGGTTTAAAATAACCGGCCTCGGCGGAATAATGATCCTCAATGATCGTGGTCCAGCGGGCCAGCTGGAGAATTTCATCGTCCGTCAGACAGAAACGCTCGCGGTCCTCCTGGGGAACCGGCACGGTTTCGGTGGCTTCTCCGCCATCGCCCGTCGCATAGATCATCTTGATTTCTTTGGCGCCCAGTTTCTTTTGAAGGATCGGTCGATGTCCGGTCTTCAGCGTGGGTTTAAAGACGAAAAATTCGTCGGGGTTGACGGAGCCCTGCACAACCGTTTCGCCCAGTCCGTAAGACCCGGTGATCAGGATGGCGTCCTTGAAGCCTGATTCCGTGTCGATCGAAAAGATGACGCCGGATGTCGCCAGATCAGAACGGACCATTTTCTGCACCCCGATGGACAGGGCGATGGACAGATGATCGAATCCTTTGTCAACGCGGTAGGATATGGCCCGGTCCGTAAACAGGGAGGCAAAACATTTCTTGCAGGCTTCGAGGAGGTCTTCTTTTCCTGTCACATTCAGATAGGTTTCCTGCTGTCCGGCAAAGCTCGCATCGGGCAGGTCTTCCGCCGTGGCGGAGCTGCGCACGGCCACATCCGTATTCGGTCCGTATTCCTCGCAGAGTTTCCCGTATGCCGCGATGATTTCATCTTCGAGGTCCTTTGGAAAAGGCGAATGATAGATGAGCGATCGAATTTGCCTTCCCCTGCTTTTGAGGTTTTCTATGTCGTGAGTGTCCAGATCCGAAAGAATCTGTTTCATCTGTTCGACGATGCCCGATGACTTCAGGAGGTAGCGGTAAGCATTGGCCGTAACGGCGTAACCATCGGGGATGCTCACCCCTTTGGGAATCAATTCCCTCCTCATTTCACCGAGAGAGGCATTTTTACCGCCAACCTGTGGAATGTCGGCCAGTTCGAGTTCATCGAACCATAGAACCATTTTATCGTCTTTCATGAATATCTCCTCCTGCATGATATGAATATGATGTGATGGGTTATGTCGTTTGGAACAGATCTGATCCCTTATCAAATCAGTCCATGCAAGTCAAACGGAAAGATTGCGATAAAGGCTTTGCATAGCCGTTAATACGGTTCACGACAGGATGGATTCGGGTGGGGGGGAGATCAATGGGATGAAAAAAGGCCGGAAGGTGAAACTTCCGGCCTTTAAGGGTTATTTATCTTCGTCCTCGTCGTCGTCGTTGAAATGGCCTTCCCCTTCGGAGCCCTCAGGAATTTCCGCTTCGATGGAACGCGTGATTCCGCGGGCCAGGAGACCCAGGATGAGGAACAGGATAACAACGGAGATCGTCAGAATCAGAATGATCGTCGTTGTCCACGATTTGGCTTCTTTATCAATGTTTTGCGCCGTCTTGACGGCCAGTTCGTTGAATTTATCCACATCAACGCCCATGCCGATCCATCCGAATCCTCCCGGTTCAGGCATGTCTGTTGTAAAAAACCGGATGGGCGCATAGGCGACGAATTTTGTATGTCCCGCGAACTTGTACATCTTGATGCCTGATTT
>JAUSOK010000049.1 GCA_030656035.1 Syntrophales bacterium | reverse complement strand
AACCGCTCCTATCGGGTGGAGGTGGCGGCAGCTCTTTTAAGGTTGGACAGCGCATAAAATCGCCCCACTTATCTTCTTTTTGCGAGATTCATCATCGCAATGTTTCTCAAAATGAAACTCTACGGCAATATTCAAAACTCTCAATCTCTTGATCACGGATTATCTATCATGTTCCGCACTGGGTTACCCATACATTTTAGCGAGGAGCCATTATTGTTTTAACACAAAATATTTGAAAGGCCAGTCGAGGTATATTTAAAAAAAATGGTTGGATCAAGACTGTTACCAATTTCCATAATCTGGTTGGTCTCCAGCGTGGCAAGGATTCTTCACCTAAAATCCCTTTGATACCATGTACGCCGCAAACGCGATATCCTCGTGTCTGCATTTCAGAAGTAGTCCAACCGGATCGATGAATCTGATGGACATTTCCGTTTATTGTACTTTGCGGTAGAAATCCGTTTGGTGTGAAAACGATCACCTTTTTTGATGCTATTTTTTCCATGGCAGACAGAAGAGACAGACCATCTGACTTTTTCAAATGCTCCAGGAGATCAAAAGCTAATACGCAATCAAATGAGTGTTCTTCAAAACAGCCTGATATTTTATCGGCATTCATAAGTATCGTTTGTGAATATAGGCCGCGTTCGCGGGCGCGCGCAATTGCAGGCGGAAAAATATCGATACCTATAGATTTCTTAAGATGAGGGGCACACCCCATGATATGTGCACCATCACCGCAACCGATATCTAATAGGGTTTCACAGGACCCGATGATTTCTTGTTCTAATAAATTGATGTGCTGACGTTGAAACGGCGAATTTACGAAAAGATCGAAATAGTGAGCAGTTATTGCCCGTATTTTCTGAGTCTTCAAAATCATGAAATTTCTTTAAATGACCTATTACGTGCTTATATACTTGATGAATCGGCCAATTTTTTCAGTGGCGGCAATGGCGATAGTGCCTGTTTAATTTCTTCTTTTATATAATGCCGAGTACCCATTATTTCCTTTGCATTCCATCCGCTAATTCCTTGAATGAGTAATGGTATTGTCAGGATGGCAATATCATGTTGTTTACTAAGCTGCCACAGACGCTTTGCAAGAGCATGTTCCAGATAATTGCCTTGATCATCGTTCACGTCTTTGTAAACATCTGAAAGATATTTCAAATAGAATTCTCGATCACACCAAAAAAAGTCGGATCTTATATGCAATCTCTGTTGGATTGTAAAGGAATGGCCAATAAACTTTAGATGGGGATTTTTACTCAGACCTCTACGAATAATCGTGACTACCCTTTTTAGATTTAGTATCCGATAACGACCGGTTATCTTAATAAATCCGTTAGCCCTATTTGTGTTAAGCACATTTTCGACTGCCCATAGAATCATAAGTCCTTCCCCCCAGCCCTTTCCAAAGAACAATTTAATTTCAGGCATGGGTACACTATACATTTCTATCGAACGGTTGTTTTTTTCAAACAGACTATAAAGGTGTTCGAAGTCGATCAAAGACGAATATGAATTTTCACAAAATATAACCTTATCGATATCCGTTCTAGCTTTAGCCATCCATGTTAGTGTTTCGATATATTGCTTTTTTCGAACCAAAGGATCATTAAATTTGGATATAGCTTGTGGGTTGGGTTTGATTGTGCCGGTCAACAAAACAGGCCATTTTTCATTATTCATGTGAAACCATTGCAAGCAGTTGATCACCCAGTAGCATTTTGTTTAAGAACCATCTCAGGGGTAGCATAAATCTCATCCCCCTAATGTTTTGTCCTGCGATTGACAATGATAGGTAATTATTCAAGTCATGGGATTTTAGTTCGACTATTTTTAGTTGACAAGTTTTGCATGCAGCCTGAAATGAGCGAGGCGAAAAAAAGTGTAAATGACCGAGAGGACGGATCATGTTCCATTTATCATGTTCGAGCTTGCATTTCAGAGAATATGAATTGGGAAATCTTAGCAAGGCATTTCCTCTGAAAGATAAAATACTCTTTGCTTTTTTTAAAAAATCAATCGGAGAATGTGTATGCTCTAGTACATCAATGGCCGAAACCATTTCGAAATTGTTTTGAAAAACGCAATCTTCGAAAAGACCTCTACAAATCTGTATGTTGCTTAAAGAACTCATTCGTTCAACATTCTGCGAAGGTTCTACAATGGATACTTTCCATCCCGATTCTATTATCATCGAAAGCAGCATAGTATTTGCAGCGCCAATATCTATCAAATTTCCTTGTTTCACCCTTTTTTTTAAGTGCTTCAAAACCCAAAGGTCGCCCTCGGAAAAGCTTCCCTTCGATCGGAAATCGTAGAAGCTGTCGCCAGATAAAACACTTTTACTGCTGGTTTTATAGGCTTCTGCGAGGAATTCTTTTGAAGGTAGCGGATGTACAAAAATATGTGTGCATTCATTGCACTTAGCAATCTTGTGAATAATATCGGCATTTCCGATGTCTGCTGCGGACCCCCACGTATCAATATGGCTTGATTTACATATTGGACAGTGATGGTTCTGTGGCGATGTTGTCATGATGTGTTCTTTCCCATTTTAGGACTCTGGCCAGGATCGCATTCCGTTCGGCCCGCCAGACCTGCTTTGAACTAACTGGTGTTATTTCAATACGCAAAGCACCATCTACTCGATCAATCCACCTTATTAAATGTACAGCTGCGACCAAGCTAATTTGATAGTGCCCTGGATGAAGATCTTGAGGGTCAACCTTAACTCTTACGGAATAATATCCGGGTAATATCTCTTCAGCATTGAGTGAATCAGAGTCCCAAGAGTCAATAATTATTTGCCCGCTAAGTGTTTCGATTCGTACTGCAATGAGCGCATTGGGGATGGCCTTATGCGCGATATACTTGAAACATATGAAAAAAGGTTGCTCCATTTCAAATTGCCTTACTAATTCGCCATATAATGTTTCTGTCCATATAGAATGAAATCTTATTTCCATGCTTGAGTCATTTATGGTATTTCTCGCGGCAAGGTCAACAATCAAAGAATTGTTGACCTGATGTGACACCAGATAATTGTTGATGACTGATTTTGTTGCTCCTTGAAATACGAGTGTTCCTTCATCAAACTGAAGAGTTCGAGGACATAGAGATTCAATCACCCCCATATTGTGACTTACAAAAAGAACCGTTCGCCCTCCTTTGGCCACATCGTCCATTTTCCCCAAGCATTTTTTTTGAAATTGTGCATCTCCAACAGCGAGGACTTCATCGATCAATAAAATCTCCGGCTCCAGATGGGCCGCCACGGCAAAGGCCAGGCGCATGTACATGCCGCTGGAATAGAATTTAACGGGGGTGTTGATGAATTTCTCCATCTCCGCGAAGGCAACGATTTCATCGAATTTTCTGCTGATTTCGCTGCTCCTCATGCCGAGAATCGTGCCGCTGAGGTAGATGTTTTCTTCACCCGTCAGCTCAGAGTGAAAGCCCGTGCCGACTTCCAGAAGGGATCCCACGCGACCGCGCATGACGATTCGTCCTTCCGTGGGCTCGGTAATGCGGGAGAGGATCTTCAGCAGCGTACTTTTTCCGGCGCCGTTCCGGCCGATAATCCCCACCACCTCACCGCGGTTTACCTCGAAAGAGACATTCTTAAGTGCCCAGATATGATCTGAGCTTTCTTCATTTGGGGCCGGTGTCTTTCGTAAAGCGCTTTTCATGAACCGCCACGGTGAGGCAAACATGTCCGTAATCGCTTCGCGAAATGTCCGGTTCCGTTCCCGGGCCGTTCCGATCCGGTAGCGTTTGCCTAAATTTTCGACGCGAATCACAGGGTCATTCATAGGCTGCGATACAGCTCCGCCCCTTGGATTACGGGTGAGCGCGATAATCCAAGAAAAAAGTTATGCTTCAGCATGCGCATCATCGGTTTTGTCGCCCATCACCAGTTGGAGGGCAATGAGAAGACCTTTATCTCAAATAATATCGGCAAAGCGGCGCTCCATTTTTTTGAAAAAGAAGATGCCGATCACAAACAACAGCAGGCTGATCGTTCCGGAGATCCAGATATCCGTCCAGGATATGGGCAGATTCAGGAGCGAGGAACGAATGCCGGTAATGAGCCCGGCCATGGGGTTCAGGTTGATCAGCCAGCGCCATTGTTCCGGCACCATGCTGGCCGGATAGATGACGGGGGTCGCAAAAAGCCAGAACTGGACCAGAAAGGGGATCACATAGCGGAAGTCCCGGTAAGAGACGTTCAGGGCCGCGAGGATCATGCCCACGCCGAGCGAGGCAAAAGCCACCAGTACCATAAGAAAGGGGAAAAGCAAAATCCCGACCCCGGGAAATATTCCGTAGTAAAACATCATCAATATCAACAGCATAAAGGCGATCAAAAAATCCAGGCATCCCGCACCCAGGGAAGCGGCGGGGATGATCATCCTCGGAAAATAGACCTTTGAGATCAGGTGGCTGTTGGCGACGAGGCTGTTTCCGGAGCTGCTGATGCCGCCGCTGAAGAATTGCCAGGGCAAAAGTGCCGTATAGACGAAAATGGGGTAAGGCAGGCCGTCGGAAGGGACTTTGGCGAGATGGCCGAAGAAAATCGTAAAAACAACCATGCTCATAAAGGGCTGCAGGATGGCCCACAGCCCCCCCAGAACGGTCTGCTTGTAGCGCACCTTGATGTCCCGCACTATCAGAAACCGCAACAATTCACGGTATTGCCACAGCTCGCGGAATTGGAAGCCCCCAAGCTTACCCTTCGGCTCAATGATAATTTGTTGCAAACTCTCAGATGTCATCGCGTGTTTTTATCTTACCCTTTTTTGCATGTTTGATTCAGCCGGTTTCATTTGTTCGTTGTCCTCAATGGTCGGAATCATGATGATCATAGCGGTCAAAAACCAGAATGGCTCCATGATTCTCACGATGATAAAGGTATTCGCCCCGATGGCGTGCACGAGCAGGGCCATGAGCCCGGCCAGATAACCCAGTGTAAGACCGCTGAACAGTGGGTCCTTCGTCTTTCGATAGGCCCCCCGGGCATTTTTATAGGTGACATAAAGCAGATAGGCAAATGCCATAAACCCGATGATGCCGGTATCGGCCAATACCTTGATATATTGGGCGTCCACAAAGCTGTATCCGGTGACGCCGTGGCCGATGATGGGCTGTTTGATAAAGTCACGCGTCAGAACAATCCGGTAGGACTCCAGACGGGCGGAAGTAGATGTATCGAAGCGCGAGCCGGCAATGTTAAACTGACCTTGCTCCGGCGCCTGCCTGATCGTATAAAGAGCCCTGTCCACGACGACTTTCGGTAAAAACAGGGGTGAGACGACAATAACGATGAGTACGGGAATGAGGATCTGCATTCTTTTTTTGCTGAAATAAAGGAGAGTCAGAACCATCGGGATAAGGGCCAGCCAGGAACTTCTTGAAAGGGTCGCCCCCAGCGTGATCAGAATGAGAAAAACAAGAATTCCCAACAGCACCTTTTTTGTTCTCGTGCCATAATTCAACAGCAGGCCCAGCGTGATCGACAGCATCAAAACCAGATAGCCGCCAAGCGTATTCGGTTCGCCTACCTCGCCTTCAAAGGGTGCGGAAACCCTGCCGCCGGCTGGAATCTCGTAGATGCCGATCAGACACACGATACAGCAGACCGCCAACAGGGTAAACAGAAATCGTTCGATCTGCTTTTTTTCCTTGAGATGGTGAACGGCCATGAAATAGATTAGAAAATACTCAAAATATTTCAGAACAAAGAAAATGCCGGCGATCGACCTCACGCGCTCGAAGTAGTACCCGAAGAGCGTCGCAATCAGGCACGCAATAAAGTACCAGAATATGGGCCGGGTCAGGGGGGTCGCGGGGAAAAGGCCAAGTTCCTTGTTGATCGCCGTTTTCAAAAACCAGCTAAAACCGATCACAACGAGCAGAAAATCATCAAAGCGAAGGGTCATGCCGCCGCGACCGCGAGCCGTAAAGGCTTCTGCGGGGCCTGCGGTAAACTGCGGTCCGAGGAGCATGGCAATGATCAGAATGTAAAGGGCCAGTTCGGTGTTCACGAAGCCGATCACCGCAATGATCACCCCGATGGTGATGCCGACGGCCATGAGCGTTGACGTCTGTGTAAATAGCATCCCGGCGGCCAGGGTCAGCGCGCTGATGATAAGGAACAAAAAGACGACACGGGCGTCAATGGTTTGATCACTGATCTTGTTCATGGGATGATACGCTGCGAAGCAACGGTTTAATCGAGCATTCGGAAGATGTCGGAAGTTTGATCAATTCACGCCTGCAACCATTATTCATTGACCTTTTTGGCCTCTTTCTTTTCTGAGATCCTGTAATTCCCGATATTGTCGCTCCAGGTCCATAGGGCGATAGTTGGGGTCGTTGTAGTGAATCAGCTTATCGTAAAAGATGGGGATGTAATTCACGAACAGGCTGATCAGGAGGGCAACGATGAAAATAATGAATATCCAGATCCCTGTACTTTTCCTCGCCTTTTTCTTCATGATCTGATTGACGGCGCGGTCAAACTGCTTGTCGTCTTTTTCGGTCATGATTTATGATGCACCCTTATTTTTTTGTTCTACGGGGAGCTTCCTGATGACGCTGTCCGGATACAGATCGCGGATACGCCTTTCCCTGATAAAAACCGCCGCGCTTTGATGATCTTCAAAATGACCGATATAGATCCTGTGGAAAACGCCCTTGTCCGGCATCGTCGCCTGTTTGATAAAAGCCGTGATTCCATTTTTTTGAAGATGATCAACCATCTCTTGCGCATTACGCGGGTTGGAAAAAGTGGCAATCCTGATCACATAGGGCTTGTTCTGCTGCCTGTTTGCGTCCGGCTGCCGCTTGATTTCACCGGCGGCCATGGTCGATTGCGTCTCCAACGGCTTCAGCGGTTTCGCCACCGGCGCCACAGACCGCTGAGATGATGCCGCTGCCTGCAAATCCTTGATGGCTTGATTTCTTTTCAACCCTTCCGTTTCACTGGTTTCTTTCCTGGGGTATGGTATCTGTGGCTGTATCTGTTTTTCGATGGTCGCGGCTTTTTTCGTAAACATGTCCAGGGACAGATAACCCGTCTGGAAAAGGACGCCGATGATGAGAAAGACGAGGCAAAGAAGCAAAACCAACTTTTTCACGAGCGGCGCCCGTCCAGGGGGTTTCTCGTCGGTTGTCTGAAAAGATTTCGCCTCAGTTGTCTGAGGGGGTTTCTGTTCGGTTGTTTGAGGGCGTTTCGTCTCGGGCGCCGGCGATTCCATTTTTTGCTCCCTGACTTCGCCGCTTGCCGCCTCTTCTTTCTTCCTGGACAAAAACGTTAAGACACCCTTTGTTTGAATAGCCTTAAAGAACAAAAGGACTTTCTGCACTAATGTCTTTTTCTTCTTTTTATCATGGCCGTATCCGCCGTAATAATAATCATACTTATCCTGATAGGTGAAATCAGGGCTGATATCGGCCTTCAATCCGTTCAGGACGATGCCTAAAACTTGCGCCTTGACATTATCCAGTTGCGCCTTGGCCCGCTTCAGGGCGCCGCGCGCGGCGCGACCGACCTGGTACACCAGAATAACGCCATCGGCCAAACCGCTCCAGATCGTGGCATCGGTAGCCGCCAGAACAGGCGGTGCATCGATCAAAACCATATCATACTCGTCACGGAAAATCGCCATCAGATCATTTACGCTTTTTGAACAGATCAGTTCCGCAGGATTGGGGGCGCTCGTGCCGCTTGTCAGCAGATAGAGATTGTCCAGGCCCGGCGTTTTGGTGACGTCTTCAACGCTCATTTTCCCCATCATCAAATCCGTAACGGATCTGATTACACTGCGCCATTCATAGTTGCCCAGGATGACATCGGTAAAACCGGGAACGGCGTCAATGCCAAATACCCTGGATATGACGGGCCTGCGGAAGTCGCCGTCAATCAGCAGCACCTTTCGGCCTGCCTGCGCCATAGTAATGGCCAGATTACAGGTGACCGACGTTTTTCCTTCCTCAGGATAAGTGCTTGTGAATGTAACTGATTTAATATCTTTTTCGACGCTCAGGAAATTGAAGTTGGTTCTGAGCGCCCGGTAATTTTCCGCCAGTGTGGATGTCGGCAGAAAGTGCGATATCAGCCTGAACTGGCGTTTTAAAATCTCATCATGAACATCGCCCGCCAGTTGGCCCTTGAGGGCTTCCTTGACATCTTCAATTTTTAGATAGGGGATAATGCCGAGGACGCGGGTTTCCAGAAACGCCTCGATTTCTTCTATCGCCCCGATGGAGGTGTCAAAGGTCTCAATAAGGAAGGCAAAGACAACGCCGAGAATCAACCCGATAATCATCCCCAGGATTGTATTGACGCCGGTTTTCGGCATATTGACGGGAACGGTCGGTTCCAGGGCGGGCTTGACGACCTGGACCTCTTCAACCTTGGCCGCCTCCTTGATCAAGGCTTCCTGGTATTTCTTCTCCAGCAGGATATAAATTTCCTTGTCAACGCCGACCGTCCGCTCCAGTCTTGTCAGCTCCAGCCCTTTTTCCGGAATCCTGCGAAGCTTGTCCTCGATATCCGTTATTTGTCTTCTCAACAGGCTGAGGCTGGCGGCAAGGTTTTTTTCCTGGGCCGACAACTGCGTCCTCATGGCCCTGAGGACTTCCCGGATCTGATTTTTGATTTCCATGACCTGAGGGAAATTTTCCGTGTAGCCAAGCAACAGCATGTTCTTTTGCAGCGTCAATTGAACGAGCCTGTCATTGAGGCTGGTATAGGCGCTCGTTGCGCCCGTGAACGAAAAGGCTGTGTCGGACGGCAGGTTCCGGTCTTCCGCGCCCTGGAGAAACTGCAACATCTGCACGGCCTGCTGATAAACTGTATGATCCTTGTCATAGGCATCCCGCAGGCGTGCCAATTGAGACGACAAGGCGGATGATTCCCCTTCCAGCGTCACGAATTTGTTTTTTTCCCTGAATTCCTTGACGGCCTCCTCCGACTTTGCCAGCCTGTCCCTTGAAATCGCCAACTGCGATTCTATGAATTTTCTTGATTCGCCGGTCTGCCTGTTGAGCTTTTTAAAGTGCTCTTCCCTGTATACCTGCGCGACCGTGTTGGCGATGTTCTGGGCAAGCTTCGTATCCGTCGAGGTCACAATGATGTCGATCATGTTGCTGAGGCGATCGATATCCGTCTGGATCTTGTCCTTCAAATCAAGGATAATGTTGATGTACTTGCTGTTGTTGCGAACCATTTCCTGGGAGGCGTCTTCGGGAATCAGGTTCAGCCTCTTGGCCACAAGTTCCTGAATGTAATAACTCTTGATCACAGCGGCTTCGGTCTCGAGATTCGCGCCCGTCATCCAGGACGACTCATACAGGCCCGACCCCCCGGTATTTCTTTCAAAATTGATGGTCGCGTTTGTCTTGTACAGGGGGACCGGTCTGGTAACGATGGCCGAAATAAAGCTGAACACAACCATGGCCAGGAGGGTAAAAATGACGATAAATTTTCGCTTCTTGATTACACGCCAGTAGTCCCTGAGGTTCAAGTCGTACTTGGTCATCTATATCAAGTCTCCTTCTTGATCAACTGAAGTCGAAATATACCGCATAAGCCCGGCGCACTTACCATTTGAAAGAATTCGGATCTTTCCAGAAGGCGCTTCGAAAATCCGTTGGCCGCCCGGTTGTAAAATTCAGCAGCGGGTTAATATTATTAATAAATTCATTAATATCCCCGATGATCATCCGCGGTATGTAAACCAGATCGCCATCATGAAGGGGGACATTCTGGGCCAGATCCCCTCTTTTGAGGATTTCATCCAGATTGACGGACAGGACGAGCGGTCTCCTCTGCCCTTCCTCGTAACCCCGGATGATTTTAATGTCCGATTTGATCGCAACGGGCGTCGTGCCGCCCGTCTGGGCGATGGCTGTTAAAACATCATTTGCATCCCTGAGCCGGAAGATGCCCGGACTGTTGACCTGGCCGAAAACATAGACCCTTTGCGCAAAGGTCGGCTCCTCCGGAACGGTGATGACATCGCCGTTTTCCAGGAAGACATTCTGGCTCATGTCCCCCCTGAACATGGCCGTGTACAGGTTCAGTGTGTATTTTTTTCCGTTGCGGACCAGTTCCACATTTCTCATGTCGCCGTTGGCGGCGCCCCAGTAGTCCGACCTTGTGGCAGCGCCGCTGACGCCGCCGCCTCCGGACCGGCCTGTGATGGGTCCGCCCGCACTGACAATCAGATCGAGGGCGGTGATCTTGCCGGTCAGTGGATATTTGCCGGGCCCGGAAACGCCGGTCTGAAGGTTGTTGATCTGTCCGAACAGCAGGACGTTCTTGCTTTTGTGTTCCTTGACAATAACCTCCAGCCTTGGATTTCTGATATAATGCCTGATGCCGTCAAGCAGCATTTCCCGGACTTCACTGGCGGTATGACCCCCCACGGGGATGTCATCGCCGAAACTATAGGTGATCTTTCCGTCGGGCCGGACCACAACATCAAAGGTGTTGAGCATGAATCCTTCCACCGTGCCCTGACCCCGCGGCGCTGCGGATTGAGAGGAATATGGCATCCAGTAATTGAGCGTCAGAACGTCGCCGGGACCGATAATATATTCGGGGACCCCGCGTCTTTCCGTAAAGACGTTGTTCTCTTTGATCTGGCTCATCTTACTGACTTCGGCCAGCATTTCCTGACGCTGTTTTTCCAGGAGCGCCAAGTCAGCGGCGGGAGGACGGTAGCTCTTGACCGGAATGCCGCTCACTTCCATCACACATCCGTAAAGCGGCAACAAAATCGCGCATATCATCATCAGAGCCCCGTTGCGACGCTTCATAGCCATCTAAATACTCCCGATTTAAGTTCGATTGCTTGTTGTATGAAAAATGCCCGGCGCTAAATGATGTTTTGCCTGAGCACCGATTTTCGTGCCATATGGCGATGCCGGTCAAATAATTCTCAATCAATACAGCTTTCTACTATATTTTCGCTTGATTTTAAACTATTGCAGGTGATAATGCAACGAGTAATGTATTAAAAAATCAATTCCCAACTGGTGGAAAGACGGGCCGGATTTTTTGCGATGCACAAACCGTCGCGGTTCTCCTGCCAAGGGATGGGGGTTTTATAGCAACCCGGATTTAATAGGAAAATTTATGGTGCGTTCCTCTGAAATTGTAAAAAAGAGTATCGAAGGGCAAGACCGGGAGGGGGTTGACACTTCATCTGCGTTTCTTCGCCTGAGCGAAATCATGCAGATCAAAACATCAGACGGGACGGCAGCAAAGCCGCCCCTCCCCGCCATTCCCGATACACCGGTCAATCCGGTTGCTCCGGAAATCAGCAACATTCAACAGGAAGCCGGAGAAAACCGGGACCGGATAACTGAAACGGACCGCCATGAACCCCCCGCCGTCGCTTTCAATGACCAAACGTTTGGCAACGCGGAGGATATTTATTCTGTTGCAAAAAATTTAATGCGTGATGTCAGGATCGCCGTTGTCCAGAATCAATCCCCGGATATTGCCCCTGCATTTAAGCTGGTCAAAAAAATTGTATCGCAGCCCGAACTGATTCTGAATACCCACCCCATGACCATCAGCGATGAAAACGTTCAGGATTATTATATATTTCAACCCACCCACACCATGTTTTACGCCTTGAAAATCGGTTTGCATATGTCATATGCAACGCAACAGCTCATTGAGCTTGGTTTGTGCTGCCTGCTGCAAAATATAGGAATGTTTCTCATACCGGATCATATCATAAACAAAAGAGGGGCATTGACAACAGAAGAGCTTTCCGTGATCAGAAAGCACCCCGAAACGGGGAGAGATTTATTGCTGCCCTTTCAAGCGGATTACCCCTGGCTGCTCAAATCCGTCTATCAGCATCATGAAAGGGAAAACGGTCAAGGTTATCCGCTCGGCATCAAGGGAGATGAAATCACGGAATATGCGAAGATCATCGGCCTCTGCGACTCTTACGAGGCAATGACACGCAATCGACCGCATCGAAAAGCCCTCATGCAATTTGACTCCGTCAGACAACTGATCCAATCCAAGGACCGGCAGTTTTCCCCGCAGGTTCTGAAATTATTTCTCGAGGAGCTGACGATCTATCCCATCGGCAGCTACGTCAGGCTCAATAACGCCGCCATCGGCAGAGTCATCGGCACAAACAAGTCTCAGCCGATGCGGCCCGTCATCAATCTTTTAATTGACGGTAAAGGAAATCGCGTCGCCGTGGAAGAGACGATCGACCTCGCCAAAAGTTTTGTCCTGACAATCCTGGACGTCGTTCCCGAAAACGATATCCCCCGCTGAAATTCTTTCCTTACCAGGGCTATGGACAAGTCCGGCTGCTCAAGGGGCGCTGTCTGCGCGGGCCGAAGCTTGCGGCTACGCGTTTGGGGCAGCGGGCGGAAGAGCAAGGCGCTCGATCTGGACATTGTTAAAAAAGTGATAAAAGATTCGTTATTGATCACAGAGGGGGCAGGCCGCCTCTCAATACGCCCCTGAGCGACACCAGAAGATCCGACAGAACCTGCGAAGATAGAAGGATAGCTCTACGCAAGAGCATACCGGCGTGCCGGGGTGAATCCGGAAAAATCTGATTCATGACCTCCTGCCGGGGAAATATATTTTCTCTTATAAATCGAGCTTTTTTGAACGCCCCCCGAATCTGAAACATCCACAACAGATCCATCGCCGTTCCGAGCGGCACATGCATCAACCGCAGCCGCAGCAGATACTTCTCAATTGACGAAAGTTCCTTCTTCCGGAGCCTGATTAACACATCTTCCGGAATATTACCTCCAAGGAGGCGCTTTGTCAGAATCAGGGTGTAGAGCAAAAGCCTGTCGGCACGGACGCGCCGCGCATGGGCGATCAGGTCTTCCCAGTCCGACAGGGATTGATATGCCTTTATGGTCTCAGCAATATCGACAAACCATATGAGCCGGTCATACCGGTGCTTCAGCAGATGAAACGAAAGGGCAATCAAGTTGACGTTGAGAGATAGTCGATATAAAGAGCTGCTTCCATTGATTGGAATCGAGCTGCTCCACGCATCTTCCGAGCGAATGTCCAGAATTGCCTGACGGCTCCGTATCCTGTCAGAAGAAAGAAAATCCGAATGAATATCGATCGAAAGGATGCCTTTCCCGAAAGAACCGGGATACAGCCGATTCTGAACGAAGTCCATCTGTTCTAAAATGTTTTTCACTTCGTTCAGATGCTCCTGCCGAACCATCAGGTCGATATCTTCCATCGGACGCAAAGCAACGTCGCGATAAACCGTCTTAAGAAGCGCAGCGCCTTTGAGAACGATAACCCGTAAATCCCGTTTCTCCAGTTCTTTTTCCAGTTTCTCCAATTCTTTCATAAGATGCATATTGATAAGCGATGTTTCCGCGTATATCCGGGCCAGGAACTTTTTCGTTTCATCCGGGATGGATGCCAGAAGATCCATGTGCCGGCAGTGGTAATAAAGAAGCGGCGCAATGCCTTCATTAAAAGCTCTCTCCCCCACAGAAGGCCAATCCATTCCCGCCCGAATATTGTCCGCAAACCATACCGCATCGTTGCGTTCCAGCGTCTGCCGGGCTATCACCCGAAAAAGCTTGTTTTCTCGTTCAGTTCTTTTCATTCTGCCGGGCATTTTATTTATTATTGCTTATCTCAAGAGGGAAAAAGAAGGCGAAAGGATGGAGGAAACAATCATTTCATTTACATTCCATAAGGACAGAATCAACGAATGGCGCATGCGGATCCGCTGTCAGACCATACGTGAATGATAACGCTCTGAATCGATGATTTCTATGACGTAGCCGTGACCCACAACAGCGACGGACGGTGGTTGAATCCCGGCAAACTTACTCACTCTCTCAGGAAAATACAGATTGCCTTCCCCGTCGATTTCTGCATGCTCCCTGAGAATCAGCGGATCACCCTTATCTGCTGCATCGAACAGTTGTTTCAGCATTTCCCATTCGGGACTGTTCTCCGAAATGAGGAGGGCGGAAGTATTCCTTTCAGGAACAACGAGGACAAAACGCTCCTGCACGAGCAATCTTGAAAACACATCGGGCATCATAACCCGCTCGTTTGTCAGAGTTCCGGAGTAAACACCGGTAAAAGGACAGCGCCCTGTCCTGGTATGATGGATCGGCGAAATTTTCTCCCCTGCGAAGCACGACATATTTCCGGAAAAACCATATAGAGAAAATATCGTCAAAAGGCCTGTCTTTAAAAAATCCCGTCTCTCCATGACCATTTCCCTCCAGTTTTCCGGTCATTGTCCGGTGACGTGACTTGCTCGCCTTATAACGTGTTTCGTACATTCTTTAAGCAACGAGACAAACCAGGAGCGCAATTCCTTTCGCCTGTTCAAAGGCTCATACCGGCTATCCCGCACAAACCCTATGGCTTTTCCCATGACGGCCCCTGTTCTCGTCAATTCCGAAGACAGGTTGTAGCCATCACCTCTCAGATACAGGATATCCCCGTCCCCCTTTTTAACGAGCCTGTGGATGAGATATTCTCCCTTTTCGTCCCGATGATACACAAGAATATTTCCCTTGCGAAGTAATTCCGGCGCCGTCTCTCTCACGACAACGAGATCGTTGTCCCTCAGAACGGGATGCATGGAATTACCCTTCACTTTGAACAACTTCATCGAGAATCCCCCTTAAAAGGGTATGGTCATGGAACAGCCTTGAACTCCAGTATACCTCATACGCCGGATAATGACACATTTTTTCTAAAAACCGCTTCTGTTTTTTCTGCTCCGACCCGTCATACGACCACAAAAACTGCGGCACCAGTCTCCTCAAGAGATCGATCTTTTTTTTGACTTTCTTCAAATACACAGAACCATTGTTAATCTTTGGCAACAGCAGATACTTCAATGTCGCTGGTTTATATCGCTCCTGCTCTGGAACAATCATCCCGTCTTTCAAGAACATTGTCGAGTAAAATGGAAGCATTTCAAACCCGTCCGGTGTTTCTCTCAGCAGGGTGATGTCATCGCTCAGAAGATCAAGCCCGTTTTTCATGGCCATGTGACTGAACGTCGATTTGCCGCAATCAGAGGGTCCCACGGTGAGGTGGCCGCCTTGGAAGTGAAAACCTCCCGAATGCATCGCCCAAATCCCTTTTCGTGCGAGATGCGAATAGAGAAGACCGCCAATCTCCTGCGGCGTCTCTTTCTTCCTGAAGTCAAGAGTAGCCTCTGCTTCTTCCGTTTCGTCTTTCAGGAACAAAGAAAGCAATTGGGCTATCTCTTCCTTCTCTTCCGGCGTGCAACAGTTGATTCTGGCCGTGAGACCGTAGATGTTTACGTTAAGTATCGAGCCCATGGAGACTCCGGATATTCCTTCAACCAATCCAATTTCCCAAACTCGAAAAAACACCAGTTACACAGGGAAAGAGGCGCTTTTTTAATAATGTCTTTCCTTTCAAACCGCCATTTCAAAACGTCCGGCAATAAATTCAGATGCCGCACGATCAGATCCGTCAACGGAAATTCTTTAATGCTGCCGAGACATTCTTTCCCTTTATAGCTGCCCGCAGAGCTTCCCACATTGCTGAGATTGTTGCAGAAGAGATAATTTCCCTCTTCATCCACTCCGAATTTAAAAAAGGCATTGCAGGTAAATATGTCATTTACTGTATTGAATGCCTCAATTTTCAATCTCGAAAATATCGGTTGCCAATCGGCAAGCTGCATAAATAGCCGATATATCTCTTCGGGATCAGGAATCAGTCTTTCCTCTATGAGGCGTCTCGTCGGCTGAATAAACATAAACGATTGTGAAATCACATTGAGACCGGATGTAAAGAGAAGTATTTCCCTCAGTTCTTCCTTGTTGTCATTTGTGACCGCTGTTTTGATGTAACACGGAATATCCAGCAAACGGCACATCCCGATGGCTTCTATTACCCGCCGGAAACTTCCTTCTTTCCTGTTGCGGTCGTGTTTTTCCTCTATGGCGCTATCCAGGCTGAACCCTACCAGTCGAATGCGTTTGCGTATATGCGGTGAACGTATCAGGGGGAATATACGATCTTTAAACAGATAACCATTCGTCAGAATTTCAAAATCTATGGTGTTCTCGGCAAGGCTCTGGAAGATATCTTCAAGCTGGGGGTGGAGCGAGAGCTCTCCCGACCCGGTGATGCCGGCATATCTGAATCCCAGGCTCCGAAGCTGTCTCATGAGATCCGAGAATATCTCTTTTTCCATGTACACGGGCTTTGCAGACTTTGCCACCAGGCAGTGCCGGCAGGTAAAATTGCAGAAATTAACGATATCGATTGTCGGCGCTTTCATCAGCTTCCATCCACTTCATTTTTCCGAAAAGCCGGAAACACTTCGTACAGTTGACAGGCCAGTCTTTTTTGAGGTCCGAACGCATGATCTTATCCATGAACCATGCCAGCGTCCGGTAATGTCGGAGTATGCCTTCTTCAATACCGATTTCCCGGATGTTCCCCAGATATTCCTTTCCGAATACATTCGGACGGTCTCCGTTTGTGGGGTGAGAAAGATTACAGCAGAAGATGAAATTCCCCAGGTGGTCAAACGAGATTCCCTGAGCGGGATTACAGAAGGGAACCCTGTAATCTGGATGTGCAAATCCTTCGATACAGATGTTCAAGGAAAATGACGGCATGATCCTGCCCGTTATATACCTGACGGTTTCTATATATTCTTCAGCCGTGGGTATGAGGTTTTTCGATACGAGAAGGGGTGTCGGTGTAAGCAGGACATACCCAAGGATTCCTACACCTATCGATGCGCATAGATACGCGACTTCCACGATGTCTTTCCTGTTTTCACTGTGAACGATGCTTTTGACGGACACAGGAATCTTCTCTTTCACACATGCTTCAATTGAACTGATGACCCTATCGAAACTTCCTTCTTTTCGTATCATATCGTGGGAGGCCGACGTTGCACCATCGAGGCTGAAACATACGCCGGTAAGTTGTTTTCTCACTTTCGAATCAAAGAGGGGAAGAATCTTATCTTCAAACAGATAACCGTTGCTGACCAGGCTGAATGGAACCCCATAATCGACCAGAAGATCACAGACACGGTTCAACTCGGGGTGAAGAGCGGGTTCTCCGCCCGTAAGACACACATTCATCATGCCTACGGAAGACATTTCCCTGAGCAACAAATCGAAAAGATCGGCGCTCATATGCGCCCTGGGAGCCACTTTGTCCCTGAGGCAGTGGATGCAATCGAAATTACAATGATTCGTGATGTCTATGGCAATGTTATATAGCATATCATGAGTAAAAGTTTAAAAGGCAAGTACCGCGGGACGGGCTTGCGGTCACCACCGAATTTCGGTATGATTTATAGTTTTTGTGCCAGTCGCGTGAAGACATTCTGCAATGCATAGTTCACTCTCGTAAAAGCGGTCTGCAGGGCAACGTTGGATTCTGTGAGTTGACTCAGCACCGCGTAACTGCTTTCGCTGACGGCTTGCACGGCAGCTACATAGGTGTCCAGGGAAGAAACGCTTGTACTCGTCGTCGGAGTATTTTCAAGGGAAAGGACATATTGGGTTTTGGTCACCCATGCCCTGACGGTCAGGATCTGGGATTCTTCCCTTATATCCGGTCTTACGTATTTTTTCTTCCCCATGACACTTCCTTTCTATCAAGCTCACTGATGAATTCCCGGATATCGTTTTCCACTTTTGTTTCATCTACATCGTATTCTGTCAACATGGCCGTCTTGATGTCATCGATATTCTTTCCTTCTTTTAACAACTTAAAAACAAAAAGAGCTGATTCGTTGAGAAAATAACTCGTACTTTTCTCGACATCGATGATCATGCCCTCGCCTTCCACCTCTGCGAGAATGATATCATCTTTCATTGCAGCCACAAATCTTTCTGATAATTTATAACGTATTGTTTTTTCATGGTGTGAGTATATGAAGAAGGATCTTGTGTGTCAATGGAATTTTAACCACAAAATTATGAGGTGCGCCATGAGCTTGTTTTGAGTTTCCAATGGGGAAATATGCATATTGCCTATTCGTAAAAACATGGGACATTGGCTTCGACCTGAAAAATCATGTTGAATTTGTTGCCTGTTATGATATAAGCTCTAAAAAAACAAGGGGAAAGATGACGGTTCTGTTTGTTTGCACGGCGAATATCAATCGCAGTTTCATGGCGGAAAGGATTTTCAGGGGCGAACTGAAAAAGCATCAGAAACAGAAAGTTCATGTTTCATCTGCGGCCCTGATCGACATGAAAGGGGAGCCCGCCGATCCGGTCGCCGTAAAATTGCTGAAAGAAAATGGGTATGACGATGACGTCCATCAGTCACGGTTGCTGACGGAAGAGATGGTTGCGCAGGCCGACCTGATTCTGGTCATGGAAGGCAATCAAAGGAAATTGATTCTGGATCAGTACCCGCCGGCGGAAGACAAGGTCAAGCTGCTTAAATCTTATTCCCGGGATTATACGGAAGCCGACGGCGACATCAAGGATCCACATCGCATGTCGATTTATCATTACCGGCTGTGTTTTTCCGAGATCTATCTTTCCATCCAAGGATTGATGAAATGTATTTAGACTACTGGGGGCTGAAAAAATTCCCTTTCGAAAATGTTCCTGATCCCGAATTCATGTATTATGCCAAAGGGCACGAAGAGGCGCTTGTCAGGCTGCTGTATATCATCAAACGAAACAAAGGCGCGGCGCTGCTTACCGGGGAGGTCGGTTGCGGAAAAACGACATTGAGCCGCGTCATCATCAAGCAGCTGCCCGAAATGGATTTCGATATCGCCCTGATCACCAACCCCTCGCTTGATCCGATCGATTTTTTAAAGGAGGTCCTGCATCAGTTCGGCATGAATTCCGAAACCAGTTCGAAGTCTGATCTGATCAATCTCCTGAATTCCCACCTGCTGGAAAATATGAAAGCACAGAAGATCAGCCTCTTGATTGTGGACGAGGCGCAATTGATCAAGCCGGGGACCTTCGAAGAAGTCCGGTTGCTGCTGAATTTTCAGTTGAACGACCGCTTCCTTTTGACTTTCGTTCTGATCGGGCAGCCCGAGCTGCAGGGTATTATCAGAGATTATAAACAACTGGATCAAAGAATTGCCATCCGCTATCATTTGAACCCCCTTGGCTTTGAGGAAACGGCCGAATATATTGCCTTTCGTTTGAACAAGGCCGGCTTGGCCAAAAATGTGTTTAATGGGCAGGCCATCGAAGACATCTATCAGTATTCCGAAGGGGTTCCCAGAAAGATAAATAATGTCTGCGATATTGCCCTGCTGATCGGCTTCAGCATCAAAGCGGCGAAAATTGATGCCGACATTATTCTCAAAGTGATCGACAAATCTCTGTAATCACGTCTGCTCACGAGAGATTCGCACAGCCGCCGAAAAATGCTCGCAAGCGGCAAAGCCATTTTTCAAAGGACCCCTGGCCTGAAAAAGACAAAGGGCTTTGCGATTAATCACAAAGCCCTCGATATGATTTGGAGGCGGCAACCGGATTCGAACCGGTGAATAACGGTTTTGCAGACCGCTGCCTTAGCCACTTGGCTATGCCGCCGTGAATATCTGGAGCGGGCGAACGGATTTGAACCGTCGACGTCCACCTTGGCAAGGTGGCACTCTACCACTGAGTTACGCCCGCTCGATCATTTAATCATTGGGCGCTTATAACAAATAAAAAGGGTTTGTCAATAAAAAACAGCGATCACCCCGCCTGCCCGGTCTTTTTTTATTCACGCCGGGGTGCGGGCTTCTCCGCTGCGATTCTGTCGGCCAGTTCACCGATGGCCTGCAGGTAGGCGTTTATCCCCTGGAAAAAAATGTCATTGTGGGTTGCATTGGGAATCTTGAGCATTTTTTTATCCGCCGCCGGCGACGCCTCAAAGAGCGCCTGACCTTCCGTAAATGAAATAATCTGATCATATTCCGCGTGAATGACCAGCAGCGGCTTGTCCCATTGACGGATCTTGTCGAGATTTCGCGGCCCCTGCCCTTCCGACAGGCCGTACAGCGTCATGTCGATCCCGATCAGTCGCAGCAACGGTCCGATGCGGGCGAAGCCGCTTTCGATGATCAGACCGTCGATGAAGTGCGGACACTGGCAGGCCAACTCCAGGGCCGGGGCGCTTCCCAGCGACCGGCCCATGACGAGCAAAGGCCCCGTATATCCTTGATTGCTGAGCCATGTGCGGACATAATCCAGGATGACGCGGGCATCCCGCATCATGGCCGTGACCGTCGGCCGGCCGGTTGAGCGCCCATACCCCCGGTAGTCGACAGGCAGAAAATTAATCCCCATTTGCGTGTAGAGCAAACCCATCTCTTCATAATCAGCTACAATTTCACCATTTCCGTGAAAAAACAAAATGCTGGGGCGGCTCTTTGAGGCAAGGTGAAATCGGGCGCCGATCTCAACGTCCTTTTCCACACGGATCAGGTGAGATTCGGCCCCCTGGCCCATGACCGGCATGCGCCACTCCGGGCGGGGATGAAACAGAAACATGGTTATTTCAGAAATATCAAAGGCGGAATAGTCGATTTTGGAAAGATCCATTTTACGGCAAGGCCTCCTTAGGGTCTGTCAACGCAACAGTTATTCCATGACAGACACTTAGTTTTTTTTGTTAAAGACTTCCTTAAAAAACTTCATCAGATAATCCAGACCGGAATACAGGGTCAAGAAAAGGGCGACGTACAGGATAACGATTCCGACTAAATGGGCGTCGGCGCCCAGAAAGGGATAATGGATCATGAGGGCCGTGACGGCGACGACCTGACAGAGCGTTTTTTGTTTCGCCAGCCGGCTGGCCTGGATGATGATGCCCTCCGACGAGGCAATGGTCCGAATGCCGTCAACGGTAAAATCGCGGATAATGATGACGGCCACAATCCAGGCGGGTATTCGGCCGAGGGGAATCATTAGAATCATCGCCGTATTGACGACCAGCTTGTCGGCGATGGGATCGAGAAACTTGCCCATGGTCGTCACGATCTGGTATTTCCTGGCAATATAACCGTCCAGCAGGTCCGTCAGAGCAGCGACGACAAAGATGCAGGCGATGACAAGGCTTCCTGTCGGCCCGGGCGACTGAAGCAGCAAAAAGAGAACCGGGATGACGCCGATCCGCAGCATCGTGATGGCATTGGGCAGGTTCAATACTTTTTTTCTTTCCTGCGCAATCGGCAACCGGTCAAAAGCTCGCTTGAGATAATCGATCATGGGAAAATGGGGTTGTCTATCATTTTTTCGGCACGCGCTTCCAGTCATTCAGGAAAGCATCGATCCCTTTATCCGTCAGGGGGTGTCTTGCCAACTGGGCAATCACGTTAAAGGGAATGGTGGCGATATCGGCGCCAATCAGGGCCGCTTCGAGTACATGTCGCGGATGTCTCACGCTGGCGACAATGACTTCGGTCTCGAAACCGTAGTTATGATAAATGGTTATAATTTGATCGACGATTTCCATGCCGTCATGTGCGACGTCATCGAGCCTGCCGACAAAGGGGCTGACATAGGCCGCCCCTGCTTTGGCCGCCATCAACGCCTGGACGGGCGAAAAAATCAGGGTCTGGTTGACGCGAATGCCCTCGCTCGCAAAAATGCGGGTGGCCTTGAGTCCCTCCGTCGTCATGGGAACTTTGATGACGACCTGCGAACCCAGTTTCGCGAGCTTCCTGCCCTCCTTGAGCATCCCCTTCGCGTCCGGACTGATGACTTCCAGGCTTACAGGACCATCGACCACGCTTAGAATTTCCCGAATGACCTGGTCAAAACCCTTTTTTTCCCTGGCCACCAGCGACGGATTCGTGGTCACGCCGTCGACCATGCCGAGGGCAAGGCCATCTTTGATCTCCTGAATATTTGCCGTATCGATGAAAAACTTCATAGGACCTCCTGGTTATGAATCCGTCTTAATCTCTTCTTCCAATAATGATTTTTACGATCATTTTTTCTGAATATAATTTCTATAGCATTTCTCGCTGCAGAAATACTCGGTTTTTCCTTCGATCGACGCCTGATAGGCCTGGCTGGCCGGCAAATAGGCATGACAGCAGGGATCCTCGACCAGATCTTCCGTTATGGCCGGTCTCTGCCGGTTCGGTATGGGTTCAGAGGTCCTCGCGGATGACAGAAAGAGCCATCTGGCAATTCTGTAGAGCAGATAAAAGATAACGATTGCAGCCAGAAACCTGACAATAATCATTCGGATCCCTTTATTAATTCGACTTTGTGGTCATCCTCGAGGCGGTCCAAAAGCCCATGTATGGACACACCAAAGGCCGGATGAATCACGTAAGGGGCGATTTCATGCAGCGGAACCAGCACAAACCGCCGTTTGTGAAACGCCGGATGGGGAATGACCATGTCCGGCGCCGCGATGACCTCCTGCCCGTAAAACAACAGATCCAGGTCGATGATCCTCGGTCCCCATGGTGCATCCCGCTGTCTGCCCATCGCCCTTTCTATCGCCAGCATGGCCTGCAGAAGCTCGCCGGCCCGCAGCACCGTCCTGATCTCGACCACGGCATTGACAAACCAGCCCTGCTCCCGGTTTCCCACCGGTTCCGACCGGTAAAGCGATGAGCGTTGCAGGACGCGGATGCCGTCCGTGACGTGCATGCGTTCCATCGCTTCCAGACACTGATCCGCCGGTCGCCCCAGATTCGCCCCGAGGCCGATAAAACAGATAACGCCGCCTGCTCCTTCGATCATCCCTTTAGAACTTTCAAAAACCTTATGCTTTCAATCCCAGAACATCCTGCATGTCATAGAGGCCGTCTCGCTGCTTGACGATCCACGTCGCCGCCCGGATGGCCCCCTTGGCGAAATTGTCCCGGCTGTGGGCGCGATGAATGAATTCGAGCCGTTCGCCGACCGCGCCGAACATGACATTGTGTTCGCCCACGATATCCCCGGCCCGCAAGGTCTGAATCCCGATTTCAGCCTTGGTGCGCTCGCCGATCATGCCCTTGCGCGTATAGACGGCGTCTCGATCCAGGTCGCGGTTGAGCGCTTCGGCAATGATCTGCGCCATTTTCATAGCCGTGCCGCTGGGCGCGTCTTTTTTGAGATGATGGTGCGCTTCCACAATTTCCACATCATAATCGTCGCCCAGAATCCGGGCCACATCGCCAAGCACCTTGAACATGACATTGACGCCCACGCTCATGTTCGGCGCCAGGACGCATCGCGTTTTCTTCGCCAGTGCGGCGGCTTTTTTCATCTCCTCGGCGGTAAATCCCGTGCTGCCGATCACGATGGCGCGCTTCCTTTTGGCGGCCAGATCCAGGTGTTCGAGCGAAACGGTGTGACTGGTAAAATCAATCACGACGTCCCCCTTATCGATGCACGCGCCCAGGTCATCGACGATCTTGACGCCCAGTTTGCCCAGCCCCAGGGTTTCTCCCACATCCTTGCCCACCAGGGCATGTCCCTTCTTTTCGACGGCGCCGACCAGTTTGATATCCTTTGCCGCGCTGATCAGCGTGATGATCCGGCCTCCCATGCGGCCGCCGGCGCCCGTGACAATGGCCTTTACCATGACAACCCTCCTTTTGACGAAATCGTCACCCCTTGATCAGGCCGTAACCGATCATGACCTTCTTCAATTTCTCATAATTTGCGTCGGACAGCTTGTAAAGCGGCAACCGGACCTCATAGGAGATCTTTTTCATGAGCGACAAGGCAGCCTTCACAGGCGTCGGATTGGTTTCAAGAAAGAGGGCGTCAATGAGGCCGGACATCTTGAAGTGCAAGGCCTGCGCCTTTTTCAGGTCCCCTGCGGCAAATGCGTCCACAAGCCCCGCCATGTCCGCCGGCGCCACATTGGAAATCACCGAGATCACCCCATGCCCGCCCATTGACATGAGTGGCAGCGTGAAGAGATCGTCGCCGGAGAGCACGTCAAAATTGGGGCCGCAGAGGCTGATGACGTCGCTCATCTGCTTGATGGATCCCGACGCTTCCTTGACGCCGACGATATTTTTGATCTTGGCGAGCCGGGCAAGCGTGTCAGGATTGATGTTGACGCCTGTTCTTCCGGGAATGTTGTAAATAATGATGGGAATCGGGACGGCCTCCGCCACGGCCTTGTAATGTTGATAGAGCCCTTCCTGGGTTGGCCGGTTGTAATAGGGCGCGACCATCAACGCCCCGTCGGCGCCGGCTTTATAGGCATGCCGGGTCAACCGGATGGCCTCGGCGGTGCTGTTGGATCCGGTCCCGGCGATGACCGGTACCCGCTTATTGACGGCATCGATGGCAATCTCGATCACCTTGTCATGCTCTTCATGGGACAGCGTGCTGGATTCCCCTGTCGTTCCGCAGGGGACAATCCCGTCGGTTCCATTCTTGATCTGAAACTCGATCAGCTTTCTCAATGACGCTTCATCCACTTTGCCCTTTTTGAATGGCGTAACAATCGCGACAATGGCTCCCTTAAACATAACTCCTCCTGTACTCTTTTTATGTTTTCAAAAATTTTGGTATTTTTTCTCCCCTGACGATGTCGGCATACCCTTCTCGCCGCCGGATCACGTACGAGCGCCTCCCCTTGACGAGCACCTCGGAGACACGTGGCCGGGAATTGTAATTTGAGGACATGGTGAAGCCGTAAGCGCCGGCGCTCATGACGGCGACCAGTTCCCCCCTCTCAAATTCCGGGAGTTGCCTTTCCTTTGCCAGATAATCGCCGGACTCGCAAATCGGCCCGACAATGTCAGCCTGCTGCGTCTTTCCCTTCTTTTTTATCACAGGCTGGATCTGATGATAGGAATT
Organism: Syntrophales bacterium; assembly: GCA_030656035.1. Lineage (GTDB taxonomy): Bacteria > Desulfobacterota > Syntrophia > Syntrophales > Fen-1087 > JAPLJM01. Next base: position 5,464 of record JAUSOK010000049.1, on the reverse strand, counting down.
GTAAAGACTCGGACGGATAAGGTCGTTCATGCCGGCATCGACAATCACAAAGTTCTTCCCTTCGTTGGTCTTGGTATAGAGGACCTTCGTCACCAGGATGCCCGCATTGCCCACGATCACGCGTCCCGGCTCAAGGACAAGGGTGCAGTCCATGCCCTTTGCCGCGCCGATAATGGCCTTTGCGTACTCCACCGGATGCGGAGGCTCTTCTTCGCGATAGGTGATCCCCAGACCGCCGCCGAGGTCAAGATAGCGGATATCGATTCCCTCCTTCCGCAGCAGGCGGATCAATTTTTTCAAGCGATCCAGGGCATCCACGAAGGGCGATATTTTTGTCACCTGCGACCCGATGTGGCAGCTTACGCCCTTGATGTCGAGCCAGGGCATTTTTTGGGCCGCACGGTACGCCTCTATGGATTTTTTTATGTTGACGCCGAATTTGTTCTCTTTCAGACCCGTGGAAATGTACGGATGGGTCTGCGGATCTACATCCGGATTGACCCGGAGGGCAATCCCCGCCCTTTTCCCCAGCCTCTGCGCACAGGCGTGAATTTCTGCGAGTTCCTGGAAAGATTCCACATTGAACATCAGAATGCCTGCATTCAGGGCGTATTCGATTTCATCGATCCGCTTTCCCACGCCGGAATAGACGACCTTCCGGGGTTCGACGCCCGCCTGCAGGGCCCGGTAGAGTTCCCCGCCCGAGACAATATCCACGCCGCCGCCTGCGGCCACGAAGATCCTGAGAATCGCAATATTGGAGTTGGACTTGGCCGCAAAACAGACGATATGGGGAACCTCGGCAAAGGCCTGATCGAATACATGAAAGTGGTTTTTCAGCGTCTGGTGACTGTAAAGATAAAAGGGCGTCCCGACTTTCTGCGCGACGGCACGGACGGGCGTCTGTTCACACCAGAGTTCCTGTTCTATGTATTTAAAATCATTCATCTCCCATCCATTCCTTGCATTTTCCCGGGATGCCTCCGGTTCCCAGTGTCTGCCGCATTATCGTGAACCCGCAGCGGCCGGCAAGCTTAATGCCGCCGGCGCAGACGGCTCGCTGCAAACCCCGCTCCGGTCGCACCCGATCACGCGATAGCGGTAAAGACGGCCGGGCTTGACGTTCGTATCCAGGTAACCGAATACGTTGTCTTCCACCATGACCAGCTTCGCTTCGCCGATGGCCAGATCGGCGATCCGCGTCTCGTCCGGCGGACAGCCCGGACAGCTCTCCCCGTCCGTCCCGATTTCACTTCTTACGAGCTTGAATCGCGTCATCGGGCGGGGCTGTTCCTGCATCCGCCACCGGATGAGAATTCCCCCCGCCTCTTGCTGTAACCTGATATCTATCAGGGACTTCAGAGGCTGAATGCGGCTGGGCACAGGATCGGCCTTCAATCCGCAACCATGAACCGGGATCGTCAGTGTCAGACCCAGGATCGCCGCAAGCGTCAAAAGCCAATCGCGCTTACGCATCGGAGCGCCCTTCAATTTCCGTAATGCGTTTCAATACCATTTTTTCAGCAGTTCCGCCATGACTGGTTTTTGCATGGATCGCCTTTTCGACGCTCAGGCAGTCAAAAATATCCTCTGCGAATGCCGCAGAAAACCGCTTGAATTCTTTCAGGGTCATCTCCGGAAAAGTCTTGTTTTTTCTGAGCCCGTAGGCGACGAGGCGACCCACGATCCCGTGGGATTCCCGAAAGGGCAGGCCTTTGACGACCAGATACTCCGCAAGATCCGTCGCTGTGGAAAAGCCTTTCACCGCCTCTTCGCGCATCCGGACGTGATTGAACTTCAAATTCCGACTCATGGCGGTCAGCGTTTGCAGACTCGCCTTTACGGTGTCAACGGTGTCGAAAAGCGGCTCCTTGTCCTCCTGCAGGTCCCGGTTATAGGTCATCGGAAGGCCTTTCAGAATGGTCAGCAGGGCAACGAGATGGCCATAGACGCGTCCCGTCTTTCCCCGGACCAGTTCCGCCACATCGGGATTCTTCTTCTGGGGCATGATGCTGCTGCCCGTGGTGAAGGCGTCGGAAATTTCCACAAAACCGAATTCACCGCTGGCCCAGAGGATCAGGTCTTCACAGAAGCGGCTCAGATGCGTCATGATCATCGCGGCCGTAAAAATGAACTCGGCGACGAAGTCGCGGTCGGAGACGGTATCCATGCTGTTTTCGGAAACCGCCGGAAAATTCAGCAGGCCGGCCACCTTCTGCCGATCGATGGGCAGATTCGTTCCGGCCAGCGCGGCGGCCCCCAGCGGCATGACATTGACGCGCTTGCGGCAATCCTTGAGACGCGCCTCGTCGCGGTCCAGCATTTCCCAGTAAGCCAGCAGCCAGTGGGACAATAAAACCGGCTGTGCTTTCTGCAGATGGGTGTAGCCCGGCATGATCGTCCGGATCTCAATTCGCGCCAACCGCACCAGAGACGATTTGAAGCCTTTCAATAATGCGATGATCTGATCCGTCTCATCACGCAGATAGAGGCGCATGTCGAGGGACACCTGATCGTTGCGGCTCCGGGCGGTATGAAGCTTTCCGCCCGCGTCGCCGATCCGCCGGATCAGCTCTTTTTCAATGGCCATATGGATATCTTCATCGCCGGTCGCAAACTGCAAGCGCCCCTCCCCGATATCCGCAAGGATACTTTTAAGTCCGCTGACAATGGCCTTTTCCTCCTTGCGGCTGATGATCTTCTGCGCGGCCAGCATGCGCGCATGGGCGATGCTCCCCTCGATATCGTGGCGATAGAGCCGCCGATCGAAATGGATCGAGGTGGTAAAAGCCTCCACTGCTGTGTCCGTGGGCATCTGAAACCGCCCGCCCCAGGGCTTTTTCTTGTTGGTCATGGGCGCTATTTATCCCTTCGTTTTGCCGCAGGCGATTTACGCCGGCCCTGTTTCTGCAGCGCCTGAATCCGCAGTCTCAGGGCATTGAGTTTGATGAAGCCCGTGGCGTCCTTCTGGTTATAGACTTCGTCCTTTTCAAACGTGGCAAAATCCTCGCTGTACAGGGAATAAGGCGATTTCCGGCCCGCAACGATCGTGTTGCCTTTATAGAGTTTCATGCGGGCCGTCCCCGTTACCGTTTCCTGGGTCGCATCGACAAAGCCCTGCAGGGCTTTCATTTCCGGCGAATACCAGAATCCGTTATACACCAGTTGCGAATACTTGGGGATCAGTGAATCCCGCAACAGCATGACTTCGCGATCCATGGTGATGGACTCGACGGCGCGGTGCGCCGCCCACAAGACCGTGCCGCCCGGCGTTTCATAGACGCCGCGGGATTTCATGCCCACAAAACGGTTTTCCACCATGTCCACCCGGCCGATCCCGTTGGCGCCGGCGATTCTGTTCATAAAATCCATGAGTTTCGCCGGGCTCATTTTCCTGCCGTTGACGGCCACGGGATTGCCCCTCTCAAAGGCAATCTCCAGGTAGGTCGGCTTGTCCGGCGCCGCCTCGGGCGATACCGTCAAAACAAACACGTCCTCCGGCGGCTCCGCCCAGGGATCCTCCAGGATGCCGCCTTCGTGGGAGATATGCAGCAGGTTGCGGTCGCTGCTGTATGGCTTTGCGTGCGTCACAAGCGGAACGGGAATCTTGTGCTTTTCCGCATAATCGAGCATGGATTTGCGGGAATCGAATCGCCAGTTTTCGTCTTTCCAGGCCGCAATGATCCGGATATGCGGCTCCAGGGCCATATAGGTCAGCTCAAAGCGGACCTGATCGTTCCCCTTGCCGGTCGCTCCATGGCAGACGGCGTCGGCCTTTTCGAGTCGCGCAATCTCAATTTGCCGTTTGGCGATCAGCGGCCGGGCCAGCGACGTCCCCATCAGGTACGTTCCTTCATAGACGGCATTCGCGCGCAGGGCCGGAAAGACAAAATCTCTGGCAAATTCTTCAGTTAAATCATCTATATAGATTTTACTGGCGCCGGTTTTAATGGCCCTTTCCCTGAGACCGTCGAGTTCCTCCTTCTGGCCCAGATCCGCCGCAAAGGCAATGACCTCGCAACCATAGGTTTCGACGAGCCACTTGACAATCACCGACGTATCCAGCCCGCCGGAATAGGCCAGAACAACCTTTTTGACTTGTTTTTTCAAAATCCCCGCCTCCTTAGAGTGATATCGCTACCCCTTTAAATATCGTCTTTACATCGGGAAATTTGCACAGCTTTCACATTAATATTTCCAGGATGGCCTTCTGCACATGCAGGCGGTTCTCCGCCTGATCGATGACCACAGACTGGGGGCCGTCCAGGACGTCAGCGGTAATCTCCTCCCCCCGGTGCGCGGGCAGACAGTGCATGACGATGGCATCTTTTTTTGCACGGGCAACCAGTTCCCGGTTCACCTGATAGGGCTTGAAGACGTCGGCTCTTTTGGCCTTCTGCGCCTCCTGCCCCATACTGGCCCACACATCCGTATAGATCACATCGGCCTGCTCCACCGCATCCGCCGGGTCCCGGTGGAGGAACACCCCTTCCTTCGCCGCTTTCGCGGCCCGTTCGTAAATAAAGGCATTCGGCTCATACCCTTCCGGACAGGCCAGCGCAAGACGGATCGGAAGCCTGGCCGCCGCATTGACCCAGGAATTGGCCACGTTGTTGCCGTCGCCGATGTAGGCGATTTTCAAACCTTCATAGGCGCCCTTCTTCTCTAAAATGGTGAACAGATCGCTTAATATTTGACAGGGGTGCAGCAGGTCCGTCAGACCGTTGATCACGGGAATGGCGGCATAGCGCGCAAATTCCTCCACCGCTTCCTGGGCATAGGTCCGGATCATGATGGCGTTGAGATATCGGGACATGATCCTGGCTGTATCCTGGATACTTTCCCCCCGCCCGATCTGGGTGTCCCGGCTGCTCAGAAAAAGGGCAATGCCCCCAAGCTGGAACATGCCCACTTCGAAGGAAATGCGCGTTCGGGTGGACGATTTGTCAAAAATCATCCCCAGCGTCTTTCCCTTCAGCGGTGCGTGATATTCCCCCGCTTTCAACATCTTCTTGAGCCTGGCCGCTTTTTCAAATATCACCCTGAAATCCGCAGGGTCAAGGTCGTAAACACTTAACAGGTCTTTTTTCATGATGTCCTGAAAACCTCCTCCAGAATATCCAGGGCCTGGTCCGCGTCTTTTTCGGTGATGATCAGCGGCGGAACAAAACGCAGGACGTTCCCGGCGCCCGAGGTAATGATCAGAAGACCTTTTTCCATGCACTTCTTCACGATTTCAGCGCCGTCGATGGCGAGTTCCATCCCGATGATCAGCCCTTTTCCCCGGACGTCTTTGATCAGAGGCTGATGTCCCTGCATGCGCCGCATCCGTTCAAGGAAATAGACCCCGACCCGCCGGCAGTTCTCCAGCACCCCTTCCGCCTGGATGGCTTCAAAAACGGCGATACAGGCGGCCATAGCCAGCGGGGCGCCGCCGAAGGTCGAAGCATGGTTGCCCGGCTGA
>JAUSOK010000046.1 GCA_030656035.1 Syntrophales bacterium | reverse complement strand
TTCGTTTACGTGGACGAAGAAAGTTTCGAAAAATACAAGCCAACGTCATTCCGGCAATTGCTGGATGCCTTCAAGGAATACAAAGGGAAAATATAACAAACCAACGCCTGCCCTGCCGGTTCAAGCCCGGTTCAGGCAGTTGTAACCTTCAGGCGGCGGCACGGCCTTATCAGACTTGACGCCACGACAACCGGAACCCGCAACGATTCACGCCCCTCAGGGCGTCATCAAGAGTTTCTGTTCCGCTTTGGGCACATACCACCTGATGAAGTTATAGCCGATCCCCAGCGGCGCCGGTTCGATCCCCCGAAAACGTTTCTGAATGATCGGCAGCGCATCCGGGACATACATGAACAGATAGGGCTGATCTTCGGCCAGGATTTCCTGGATCCGGTCATAACATTTCTTCCTGAGTTTCTGATTGAAGGTGCTGCGTCCCTTTTCCAGCAGTTCGTCCACTTCCGCGTTTATGTAACCGATAAAATTGAGTTCGTCGGGTTTTGTTTTACTGGAATGCCATACATCGTAAATATCCGGATCCATGGAGACCGTCCACCCCAGGATTGTCGCGTCAAACCGGCCTTTCTTGATAAAATCGTTCACGAAGGCGGCCCACTCCAGGACTCTGATCTTGACGGTAATGCCCACTTCGGCAAGCCTTCGCTGAATTATTTCAGCGCACTTCGCCCGTATCTCGTTGCCCTGATTGGTTACGATTTCAAAGACAAAGGGCTCTCCGTCTTTTTTCAGAACGCCGTCGCCGCCGGTATCCCGCCAGCCGGCCTCCGCCAGCAGCGCTCTGGCTTTCTGCGGATCGTAGGGGTAGGTCTTGACCCGGTCGTTATACGCCCAGGTTCCGGGTTTGTAGGGGCCGGTGGCCTCCCGGGCCATCCCCAGCATGATGCCGTCGATGATTTCCTGCTTGTTGACGGCATGGGCAATGGCTTGGCGGACCCGTTTGTCCGCAAATAGCGGCTTGCGCAGGTTGTAGCCCAGATAGACATAAGAAAAGGACAGATAGCGGTACTTATTGAAATTCTTCCGGAAGAGATTATTTTCCGTTTGACGTTTGTACTGCAGCGGCGTGAGGCCCATGCGGTCGATGTTGCCGGCGCGCAGTTCGAGAAACATGGTCGCCGTATCGGGAATGATGCGCGTGATATGGCCGTCGATGTAGGGACGTCCCTCAAAGTAGTCCGGATTGGCGGTGAGTACGATTTTCTGGCCCGTCACCCATTCCTTGAATCGATACGGGCCTGTCCCGATGGGATGGCGGGCCAGCGGCGACCGCGTGATGTCCTTGCCGTCAAGCAGATGCTTCGGCAGAATGGAGGCCCCCCAGCTCATCAGAGCCGGAGCAAAGGGTTTATCGTAGGTTACGCGGAAGGTATGGGTATCGAGAACCTCCGCCTTTTTGACCTTCAGAAAGTCGCCGGCATAGGCCGTGGGCGTTTTGGGGTCGATGGTGACCCGGTAGGTGTACAGGACATCCTCCGCCGTAAAGGGGTGGCCGTCGTGCCAGTGGACCCCCTTTCTGAGATGAAAGGTGATCGCGAGACCGTCCGGGGAAATATCCCATGACTTCGCCAGGTCGCCGACGACATTGATGTTCTTGTCGTATTTGACCAGGCCGTTATAGACCTTTCCAGCGACTTCATGCGATGCGCTGTCCGAGGCAAGCAGGGGAATCAGGTTGCTGGCGTCTCCGATGGATCCCTCCACCATGATATCGCCGTAGGCGGGTTCCGCAAAAACGACCGGCGTCGCGCCTGCGGGCGCTTCTGCCTTATCCTGACCGCCTGGGCAGGCCCAGAAAGTCAGGACAAACAACAGCACGATCAACAGGGAGATCGAAGATGTACGTTCCATAATCACAAAGCTTTACATAACCATGGAACTGAGCCGGGAAGCCATGGAAGAAACCGGTTATCACCAGACGAAGGCGCGGCTGATCTCCTGGACATCAGCGAGCGGCTGCTACGATACAAAAAAGTATGGTTTCAAGCTCTAAAACCTATTCCGCCTTTAATCGCTGTAAAATCTGATCTTATCCAGCCAGACCGATCCCTTGATCTCGGAAGCATTCAGCGATGGATGCACACCGATCAGGATACTCTCTACCCGGTTAAGCCGCAAGACCTGATCCCCGGGCTGGGCGCCAAACGAGGAAGCCCCCCCCTTGATCCATCCCCTGGCAATCACCATTTTGTCAAAGGGGATCCTGATTTTCTCCCATTCCTTATCCGCCGTTGCCACTCCCATCCATCCGTCCATTTTGTTGGGATCGTCGGGATGGGACGTCAGAATCGTGGCCGTGACACGAAGTTTCTCTGTGGCCTTGGCGTAGAACTCAATGCCATCATGAAGGGTTAAATCCCGTTTTTTTCTGTTTTCGATGCGGGCCATTCGGGGTTTTTGGCCTTCCATGAGGTTGAAATCTATCCGCATGGATCTTTTCGACCCCTCAGCGCCCGTGGTGCGGTCAATGTCGGCATCAAAGAAGAAAGTTCTGCCCATTTTCAATGCGAGCCATGAGGGATCAAGGGAAAAATCTTCAAAATCTCCATTCAACTGACCAGTTTCCCGGAGCTCCGACGGTTTGAAGAGATTCGTTTTCATGGCGATCGCCGACACCGCCTGACCGGTTCTGACATTGATCAACCGCAGGTTGATGTTCCAGTCTCCCCGCATTGCAGAAAGCGTGCCGGTGAGGAGCAGCTCGGCAAGGAGCAGCTTGCCGATGACCTGATCGGACGTCTCCCGGGTCAAGCCGCTTTGGCTCAACTGGAGCTCTTCCATGACGGATTTCAATTTTGACCTCTCAACCACAATGAACTGGCCCGAGTCGATCAGGGCCGAGGTCAGGTCCTCCATGGTCACCCTTCCGATCTCCTTTTCCTTTCCCTTAATGACCTCGAAATCCACGACCGCGATCGTCTTTTTCGGGATCTTCAATTTCAGGGGGGAACCGACGGGATAAGGAGAAGGCTTTTCCATCGTGATTCTGACGGTGTTGCCGCGGATCTCCTTGACGAGGGCCGGTTTTCCATCCACATCGGTTTTTATGCCTTCGATCAGGATACTCTTCCGGGCCACCTGCCGGGCGATTTCACTGATGGGAGATCCCGGCGTTTTCTGGAATTCCGGAATCTTCAGGAGGATGGTGACGTCATTTCCGGAGACCCCCTGAACCGTACCATCAATATAGAGAAGGTTTGCCGGTTCCGTCCGCTCCGGCACCTTCAGGGCGGCGCATCCGTGCAGCGCCAAGGCGGTGCACAGGGTGAGAAAAAAGGTAAAAGTCTTCATATCGGTCCCCCATGGTCCTGCCGGTTCATTCAGCGGTCCTTCTTTTCATAGGTTTTTTTGAACTCCGACAAGTTGAAAAAGTGCGTCGGCTCTTCTTCGATGATTTGAGTTGAGCAGACCGGTTTCTTCCGATGATACACGTTGACTTTTTTCCTGTCAACCACCTATCGGCAGGTTACGTAACGGTCAATTTTTTTATTAATTCAGGGACCGGTATTTTGCAATGAAAACCTTGCCGCCGAGCGCAGCCAGGAAAAAGAGCAGGTTGACCATGACGATGGTCGCGCCTGTCGGCAGGTTCAGCATCAGCGAGCCGAAGACGCCCCCCACAACGGCGCATACGCCCGTCAAAGCGGCGATCAGTATGGCATGGGCGAATCCGCGCGCCAGTTGCAGCGCCGTGACGGCGGGCAGGATCAACAGCGCCGAAACGAGCAGGATCCCAACCACATTCATGGCCAGCACCACGGTCACGGCGGTCAGCAGGACGAGCATGGCATTGATCTTTCCCGTCCTGACGCCTGAGGCCCGGGCAAATTCCTCGTCAAAGGTAATGGAAAAGAGTTCATGATAGTAAAGATAAATCAGCAGCAGAACGAGCAGCGACAGGACGATGGAGATCACGACTTCGGTATCGCTGACGGCCAGAATGTTGCCGAAGAGGTAGCTGAAGAGATCCACGTTGAAGCCCCCGGCCACGCTGGCCAGGATGACGCCGCCGGCGATCCCCAGCGACGATACGACGCCGATGGCCGCATCCCCGTAAATCCGGGCTTTCTCGGTCAGCCTCAGGATCCCCAGGGAGCTCAGCATGACCACGGGAATGGAGACGTAAAGGGGGTAGATATTAAAAACCATGCCGATCGCAACGCTGCCGAACGTGACATGGGCAAGCCCGTCGCCGATCAGCGAAAGCCGCCTCAGCACAAGCAGCACGCCCAGGCAGGAACAGAGCAGGCCAACAAAGCAGCCGGCAATCAGCGCCCGCTGGATGAAACCGTATTGCAAATAGTCCAGAATATCCATATATTTATCACGATTTATGCAACATGGCGGTGGCAGATGATATGCTGCGCACCCTCCCCGAAAAGGGCGGTCATGTTCTCCGACCGGCAGAATTCATCGAAGCCGCCGTAAAAAATGATCTTTCGGTCGATGTAGAGCAGCTTGTTGGCATATTGACCGATCGTGCCCATGTCGTGGGTGACCAGGATCATGGTCACACGGCTGTTCCGATTCAGATCCCGCAGGATGGTAAAAAAATGCTCCCGGCTTTCGGGGTCCAGCGCGGCTGACGGCTCGTCGAGAATGATCAGTTCCGGGTCTCCGACGATGGCACGCGCAATCAGAGCCCGCTGCTGCTGGCCGCCTGAAAGTTCCCCGATGAGCTTTTGCCCGATATCCGCGATACCGAGCCGCTCGAGCGCCCGATCCACGGCGCGCTGATCGGTCCGGTCCAGACGTATCGGGAATGACTTCCGGGCGATCAACCCCAGGGACGCCACTTCGCGCACGGTAGCCGGGAAATTCGGATTGAATCCGCCGAGTTTCTGAGGGAGATAGCCGACCTTATGCCAGTCCTGAAATTGATCGAGGGCTTGTCCGAAGAGGGCAATCTTGCCGGTCAAGGGCCGTGCAACCCCCAGGATCGCCCGTACCAGCGTCGTCTTCCCGGATCCGTTCGGTCCCACGAGCCCCACATAATCTCCGGCAGCGATTTCAAAGGAAATATCCGTCAGGACTTCGACGGCCTGATATTGAAAACAGAGATTTTCGACGCCAATCACGGCTGTGGACACTCAAGCCCCCTTTTGAGATTTTCAAGATTTCTTTGCATCAGGTCCAGGAAGCCGACGCCCCGCTCAAATTCCTCTTTGCCGACATTATGGGCGGCGTGCAGCAGCAGCAGGGATGTCCCGGTTTCCCGGGCGATCGCTTCCGCAACCCGGGACGAAAGCAGTTCCTCATAAAAAAGATGATTCAGGCCGTTCGCCTTCAGGGTCTCGCTGATTTTGACCATCCCTGCCGGCGTCGGCTCCGCATTGGGGGAAAAGCCCGAAACAGCCACATACCGGAGTCCGTAACGTTGCGCCAGATAACCGAAGGCGAAATGGCCGCCGTGAACGATCACGTTCTTCCGGCAACCCGACAGGCCTTCTTTGAACTGCCGGTCCAGATTGTTGAGTTTCGCTTTATAGGCATCCGCATTTTTTTGATAAAAGGCCCGGTTTATGGGATCTTTTTCAATGAATCCGGCCAGGATATGATCCACCATGTTTATGGCATTGGAAAAATCCAGCCAGATATGGGGGTCTCCGCCGCCGTAATCATGGCCCTGTTGATGACCGACCTTTTTCCCCTGAGCCTGCCCTTCATGACCCGCCGTCATGGCAATGCCCCGGCCCGACTCAACGACCTTCAAATTTCGGTTCTGCACGCCCTTGAGCACGTCTTGAACCCAGGGCTCCATCGCGCTGTTCGTGTAAATAAAGACACTTGCCTGATTCAACCGGACCATGTCGCCCGGCCTGGGTTCGAAGCTGTGGGCTTCGAGACCCGGAGGCAGCAGCAAGGAAACATCCGCCCTGTCCTGGGCGATGTTCCGGGCAAAATCATAAAGCGGAAAAAGCGAGGTTACAACCTGCAGCTTTTTGTTCTGCATGACTTTTTCCTCATTCGCCTGGCAGGACGTAAAAAACACCATCACGACACACACCGCCAGGGCGACGGCCAGCCCCTTGCCGACGATTCCCAGTACCTTGATGTCTCTGTCCGTCGTCTGTGTACTCAACCTTTGTTCCTCTCCTATTTGCAACTCGCTTGCATCATGATCACTCCCGGCACCGTCGGCACACGCCGCTGAGGTTGACGTGCACGTCGTCGATCCGGAAGGCATTCGAACCGGCAAACCAATCCATCGCCTGGGATAGCGTCAGCGGCGGCAGACAGGACATGATCCGGCAGGTTTTACAATAAAAATGCGGATGAATGGGATTGTGCCGGCACGCCATCTCGTAAAGGTTCATGCCCTGATCCGTCGGCAACTCGCGGATGATCCGGCGCTCCTTGAAGGAGGACAGAATCCGGTAGATTGTAACCTTGTTGATCTTCTGCTTGGGATCCGTCCGGTTCAGGATATCTGCGGCGCTTAGCGGTCCGTCCGCCTTAATGATGATTTCCAGTACGGCCATCCGCTGGGTCGTCTGGCTCAGGCCGGCGCCCTGCAGGGTCTCCGCCGCATTACAGTGTTCGTTTGTCTGGGTCATGCGTTCTTCTACATTAAGTGCAACTCAATTGCAAACCAATTTTCAAGCATCCGCCTTCAATCATCTCCCGCCGGTGGGGAAATTAGGGACAGCGCCCCTATTTTCCCCCTGCTTTTACACAAAATGCAGCCGCAGCGAGGGGCCTGGCCTGCGCAATGCCGGGTGGTCGCCAGCTTTAGCTTGCGCATCAGGCAAGATTAAGATAGAATGGCAATATATTCATCCTGTTGTCATTTATCCGTCTCAGGGGGATTTTTCCATGCAACAGCCGATCTCGCGACTGCTCTTCGACCGGAATGACCAGCGGCTGCTGGTTATGCTTAATGATGTCCTCGGCAGAGCAAAATCCAGTAAATCCCTTAAAAACCTTCTGAATCCGTACCTGCATCCCCACGGAATCAAGGAGTTGGCAGCGCCGCCGGGTATGCGGCTCGCCGTCGCCATGCTCAATTTCCTGGATTCCCTGGAGGTCGGCAAGGCCCATGAGCGTGTCAGCGCCCTGCGGTCCGCCCGCGAAGAAGTGCTCAGCGCCACGAGCGGCCCGCTGCGCAATAACACGGCGCGTGTGCTCATGCAGATCATGAAGGAATTGGTGCGGACGCGGGACGACCGCCGCCGCCAGCTCGAACTGGCCCACGACTTCCGCACGGCGCGGTCCGGGAAACCCCGGGTCATCCGCGCCCTGCTGCGCCGCTACCATCTTTTGGAAATGCCGGAGGCCTGGAACCAGATCGCTTTCGACGATCATGTCCACGATGCGAATACCAAGGGGCGAAAGTCGCCGACCCATTTAGTCATGGACGCCTGGATCAAGGGTATTCGCCATCTGACGGTGGTTTATTACAACTACATCGAGCCTGAGGCAGCGGCTGAACTCCTTGAGGCCGCGGACATCATGAGAATGACCATTCGTATAGGCCTCTCGCTGCACGCCAGGTTCCGCGACCATTTTGTCCCTTTTATCTGGGTTCCCAGCGGTTTTGCCGATACCGGGGATTTCCTGAACTTCCTGTCGGAGAAACCCGTTAAGGACTTTATGGCGGAGGGGCGCAAGGTTTCCGCATACCGCACCGCCTGTATCCTGAAGGCCCTGGAGGCCTTCAACAATCGCCATCGCCCCATGATTGAGAGCGCCCTCGACGTTAAAATCCCCTTGCTTGAAGAAGCGGCCTTTCTGTCTTTCGTAGGCGCGGGACAGGTTTCGAATCTTCACCTGGCGGAGTTCATCCACCTGCACCTGCTCCCCATCATGCAGGAACGCGTGGCCGTCCTTCGGGAACAATACTTTCAGGCAACCGCCGAAGAACGCCTCCAGCTCAAGCGCCTGGTTGAGGAAATGAATGCGCTGGATTCGGAAGCCGTCGTCGAGCGTTATCTGCGGCCGACCTGTAATCCGGATATTCCCAATCCCAATATTCCCGGGGATTCTCCCGACGAGCCCGATCTGCTCAAGATGACCCCGCCGGCCCTGATAAACCGCATCCGGGGGCTTCACCCCAGTTACCGCATTACCCTGAATCCCGGCGGACTGACCAATGCGGACATCCTGGAGATCATCTACGACTGCCGGGGCATGATCACACACCTGGAAATGTTCAATTTAAAGGACTATGCCTCCGGCAAGAGCGTTATCACACAAGAAATCAACGAACTGCAACTGGCGCTCAATGAAGGCAACGTCATCGCCCTGAAGCGACTTATTCTCGGCATCATCGGACAACAGGAAGCATCAGCAGATCGATTGCCGGAGCAGATACAGAAGTTGCGCGGGATACTCCGCGATATTCCCGGACTGAAATCATACTACAAGCAAGCCCCCCTGCGCGCGCGTATCGGCAGCGATTCCACGGGACGTTCCCACCATCTGCAGGGCATGGGCCTTGCGATCATGGAAACCCTGCCGCAGCGGGCGCAAAAAGAGGTCCGGCATTCCTCCGTTCCGTATGGCGAGTTGATTCCTGTAGTCACGCGCGCCTATCTTCGGGAAACCTATATTCCCCGTCACAGCGGCAGCACTCAATTGAATGCGCTCTACCGGCTGGCGCGGTCCCTTCCCGGCATGCATCTGTTCGGCCAGCGGCGCCGTGAAGAATGGGTCAAGCAGAATTACTCGACGTTCCTGAAAGCGCCGGGGAATATCGCGACACTCAGCGCCGTGCGGGAGGAGCGCCGCAACACACTGACTCTGGAAGAACCTCCGCTGCTGTCCTATTCAGGGTTTTCCTGGAAATACCTCAACAGCCACCTGAAAACGGTTCTGAAAGTGGCCTTCGGTTTTATTCCCGCCTTTCTGACGTTTTACTTGAGCAAGGACTGGTGGGTTCTGGCTTACGGCGGCGCCTTCATCTGGTTCGGGATCACCGGGCTTCGCAATGTCATCCAGTCGGTCATGGGCGGCGGCGGCCTGCGGCGCACAACACTGCTGCACTGGAAAGATTATGTCAGCTGGGAGCGCCTTGCCGATTCCTTGATGTTCACAGGATTTTCCGTTCCCCTGCTCGACTATTTCACAAAAACACTCCTGCTTGAGGGGTTGCTCGGAATCACCACGGCCAGCAATCCCGTTGTCCTGTACGCCGTCATTGCCCTCGTGAACGGACTGTATCTTTCCGGTCATAACGCCTTCCGCGGCCTGCAGCGGGCCGCCATTGCGGGAAGCGCCTTCCGCAGCATCCTGTCCATTCCGATCGCCATCGTGTTAAACGCGGGAATCGGCGGCATACTTGGCGCGGCCGGCATCAGCGGGATCAACAGCATCCTCCAGCAGTGGGCCGCCGTAATTTCCAAACTGGCGTCCGATACCGTGGCCGCCGG
>JAUSOK010000040.1 GCA_030656035.1 Syntrophales bacterium | reverse complement strand
GAGCATAGGCCATGGTGCCTTCCCGCTTGTCTGCCGTGTTGGGATCGTCACCACTCAGGTAGGCGAACATACCGCCAACATAGCCCGGCCCGACGTCGGCTTTGGCGTGCACGTAAGCACCCCAGGCGGAGGCTTCTACATCTGTTCCAGCGCCGGCATTTTCATAATTAGCCATTTTGCCTAATCCATAGACACCCTCAGCCTCAACATAGACCGAACCGAACTTCGCTTTTACGTAGGGATTAAGTACATGAATTTGCGTGGTATAACTAGCTGCTCCTGTAGAGCGGGTGCGTCTGTTGTTGGCGAACTGGTACATCAAACCCGCATCGCCCGCGCCGAATTTGTAGATGGCACCGAGGTCGTAGACATCGTTATCATGATCGGACTGGAGACCCGGACCGTCGTTGTACTCATACCTCTTTTCCACGGCCGCCACCATGGTCACAGGACCGATCGGGACGATGTACTTGATGCCCGGAAACGTAACGTGGGTGTCGAGGAACATCGTGCCCCAGGCGACGAAATTCTGGTAGCCGACCATGAACTTGCCGATCTTCGTCGTGAAATCGATATAGGCGCGTTCGAATTCGATGTTCTCCTGCACTCTGGAATTGCTGTTCCCAGCCTCTTTTGCCGTCGCCCAGGCTGGGCGGTTTACATTGCTGTTGCCGGTGCCGGACCAGTTCGTGTCTCCCCACGGCGTCTCGAGAGCGTCGAAACGCGTCACGAGCGAAAGCCCCTCGGCGACCTTGAACTCGGTCTGGATTCTCAAACGCTGATGATAGAACGCCTGGACGGCGACCGTTTTGTCTTTTTGGAAATACGGGTTATCAATATAGATCCCCTGAACATAGTATTGTCCGCTGAACTTTACGTCTGCTGCCGAGGCGGACATCGCAAAAGCTGCGACGAGCCCCAGGGCAAGCAGTACAATCCAAAACTTCTTCATAATTTTCCTCCTGAAATTTTGTCTGGTTTGATTTATCGATCCCCCGGCTGCCACGGGCATGGCATCCAAGAGATCATCCTTGATTTTTTCTCCACAAAACTTAAAAACGCTGACCTTTTACTTCTGATTAATTCTGAACTTCCGCCTTTTTCGCGCATCCCCCCTTTACTAAATCGGTCCGGAAGCTAACACCGGTCATCCGGCTTGTCAAGCATTTTTTCGACATTTTCGTCGATGCTCGACGGTTTTGTCGTTCATTTTTGTCAAAGCAAGGGATGTGCCATGGGGGCCACTGAAAGGAAATATGGGGACACGACTTTGTCATGTCCCCATATTTCCTTGTCATTTCCCCATAATTTCCTGGGGCACGACTTTGTCATGTCCCTATATTATCCATTATTATACCGTTGGGTGTGGTGAAATTGACACACCAAATACATTGGGGGACACGGCTGCGTCATTTCCCATACAGAAATTATTGGGGACACGGCTGCGCCATTTCCCCATAATTTCCGGGGACACGACTTCGTCATTTCCCCATATTCCTGGCATGTTCCCCATACGATGTCCTCCGCATGAAATATGGGGACACGGCTGCGCCATTTCCCCATATTTCCATCAAAATATTTCTTGACAGAGGCCGGATATTGATATATTGCGAGTCGCTATCGTCTTGAACTGTGGTCATATCCCGACGGTTATCCGCCCTGAAGTCCGGATTCAGGCCCACCCGCGGCGCTCTGAACATCCAAATCCCCGGTAGCCGTTTGTAAAATCTTTAAGGAGCTTTTTGAAAATCCGCAGCAGAAATCAAGTGAAAAAATCAATAAGAAATCTTAATCATCAAAGCAAAAAAGGGAGGTAAATTAAGAACATGGCAGAAGAAAAAACTCAGTTGAAAGATGTTTATCCCATCCCGGAAAACATCGAGAAAATGGCCTACATCAGCGGCCGCGCAGCCTATGACAAGCTCTGGAAGCGCTCCATCGAGGAACCGGATGCGTTCTGGGGCGAAATTGCAAGCGAGTACGTGGAATGGTTCAAGAAATGGGACAAGGTCGAGGAGTACAATTTCGACATCCGCAAGGGCCCCATCTACTTAAAGTATTTCCAGGGCGGGAAACTCAATGTTTCCTACAACTGCCTGGACAAACACCTGAAGACAAGAGGCGACAAGGTCGCCATCCAGTGGGAAGGCAATGAACCCGGCGAAGATCGGGCGCTGACCTACAAGCAGATGCATGAAGAAGTCTGCAAGTTCGCCAATGTGCTCAAAGCACAGGGCATCAAGAAGGGCGACCGGGTCCAGATTTACCTGCCCATGATTCCCGAGCTCGCAATTTCCATGCTGGCCTGCACGCGTATCGGCGCCATTCACAGCATCGTCTTCGGCGGATTCAGCTCCGATTCGCTGCGCGACCGCATTGATGACAGCAAGTCAAAGCTGCTGGTCACCTGCGACGGGACGTTCCGCGGCGCCAAGGCCATTCCGCAGAAGGACAATGCCGACGCCGCCGTCAAGGGATTCGATTTCGTCGAAAAGATGATCGTCGTGCAGCGCGTGGGCGACAAGGTCAAGTGCCAGTGGAACGCCGACAAAGACCTCTGGTGGCATGAGGAAATGGCCAAGGCCAGCGCCGTTTGCGAACCCGAATGGATGGACGCGGAAGATCCCCTGTTCATTCTGTACACCTCCGGCTCCACGGGAAAACCCAAGGGTGTCATGCACACCACGGGCGGCTACCTTGTTTTTATCGCCTACACCCACAAAATGATCTTCGATTACAAGGAACATGAAATCTACTGGTGCACCGCCGACAT
This sequence comes from Syntrophales bacterium, assembly GCA_030656035.1. Classification (GTDB taxonomy): domain Bacteria; phylum Desulfobacterota; class Syntrophia; order Syntrophales; family Fen-1087; genus JAPLJM01. The sequence goes on along the minus strand of JAUSOK010000040.1, from coordinate 7,605 downwards.
CGGCTGGGTCACGGGCCACAGCTACATCGTCTATGCGCCGCTGTGCAACGGCGCCACGTCGGTCATGTTCGAGGGCGTGCCCAACTACCCCGACATCAGCCGCTTCTGGAAAGTCGTCGAGAAATACAAGGTCAACATCTTCTACACGGCCCCCACGGCCATCCGCGCCATCGCCAAGGAAGGCAACGAGTGGGTCAAGAAGGCCGACATCTCCTCGCTGAGAATCCTCGGCACGGTGGGCGAGCCCATCAATCCCGAAGCCTGGAACTGGTACTACAACGTCATCGGCCGCGGCGAATGCCCCATCGTGGACACCTGGTGGCAGACCGAAACGGGCGGCATCCTGATCACGCCGCTGCCCGGCGCCATTCCCATCAAGCCGGGTATGGCGACAGTGCCCTTCCCGGGCGTCTGGCCGGCCCTCGTCAACGATGAGGGCCAGGAGATCGAAGAGACCGTCGCCAGCGGCGCGCTCGTCATCAAGAAGCCCTGGCCCGGCCTTATGCGCGGAGTTTACGGCGATCCCAAGCGCTTCCAGGAAACATACTTCGAGCAGTTCCCGGGCTACTACACGGCCGGCGACGGCGCCCGGAGGGACAAGGACGGCTACTACCAGATCACGGGCCGCATCGACGACGTCATCAACGTGTCCGGCCACCGCATGGGCACGGCGGAAGTCGAGAGCGCCCTGGTCGCGCATCCGAAAGTGGCCGAGGCCGCCGTGGTCGGTTATCCCCATGACATCAAGGGACAGTCGATCTACGCTTACGTGACGCTCAAGTCCGGCGTCGAGAAATCCGAAGACCTCAAAAAGGAACTCGTCGCCCATGTGCGGAAACTGATCGGTCCGATCGCCACCCCGGAAAAGCTCCAGTGGGCCGATGGTCTGCCCAAGACCCGCAGCGGCAAGATCATGCGCCGTATCCTCAAGAGGGTTGCGGCAAACGATGTTTCCAAGGAATCGCTGGGAGACATCTCAACCCTGGCCGATCCGTCCGTGGTCGAAGACATCGTCAAAAACAGAGTGTAATCCGAAAAAAACATCCCCACCCGACCCCTCCCCCGCTCAGGGGGAGGGAGTACGGGGAGGGGCGAATGATGTTATTACCCCGGCAACAATATATACCAAAGCCGTCATTCCCGCGAAAGCGGGAATCCAAAATTAAGCTGGATGCCGGATCAAGTCCGGCATGACATTTGTTTGATTGCCGGAGGAATGTCAGTAAATGAACATTAAAACACTGGATGCATGATCGAGATGTGCATTCGGGAAGGAGGAAGACGTGAATATTGTTGCATGTGTAAAACAGGTTCCGGATACGGAAGCCCAGATCAAGGTGAAAGCCGACGGATCGGGAATCGAAGAGGGCGGCATCAAATGGGTCATGAATCCCTATGACGAGTATGGTGTGGAAGAGGCCCTGAGACTCAAGGAAAAATTCGGGGGCGAGGTCACCGTCGTCTGCGTCGGCCCGGCCCGGACCATGGAAACGATCCGGACGGCCCTCGCAATGGGCGCGGATAAGGGCATTCAGATCGACGACCCGGCTTTGTACAACGCCGACGCCTATGCCACGGCAACCGCCCTTGCGGCGGCCGTCAAAAGCGCTCCCTATGACATCATTTTCTGCGGCCAGCGGGCCATTGACGACGACTCCGGTCAGGTCGGCTCGATCCTGGCGGAGCTGCTGGGCATCCCCGGCGTGACGTTCGCCACGAAACTCGAGATCGACGGCCAGAAAGTCAAGGCTGTGAGGCCCATCGAAGGCGCGCAGCTCGTGATTGAAACGTCTTTGCCCTGCGTGATTACGGCCACCAAGGGCTTGAACGAGCCCCGCTACGCATCGCTGCCCGGGATCATGAAGGCCAAGAAGAAACCCGTTGATATGAAAACTGCCGCCGCGCTGGGCGTCGCCGCCGAGTCGAAGTCCAAAGTCGCCAAGTTCACACCGCCGCCGGCCAGACCTCCTGGAAAGATTATCTGCGCGGATGACACCCCCGAAGGCAAGGCCGCAGAGCTGGCCAAACTGCTGAGGGAAGAGGCGAAGGTCATTTAATCATCTATTAATACAGAAAATCTTGGGAGGAAATGAGATATGGCAAAAGGTGTATGGATTGTTGCAGAACAGAGAGACGGCGCCCTGCGCAAGGTCAGTTTCGAGCTGGCCAGCACGGCCCGCAAGCTGGCAGACCAGCTGGGCGAGGAAGTCGGCGCCGTGCTGTGCGGCAGCGGGATTGAAGCCCTGGCCGCCGCGCTTGGAAAATACGGTGTGGATAAAGTATTCGTGGCCGACTCTCCGGCCCTCGAACCCTATACGACAGACGCCCACGCGACGGCCGTCGCCAAGGTCGTGAAGGAAAACGATCCTTCGATCCTGCTGGTGGGCGCATCCGCGCAGGGCAAGGACCTGTCCGCCGCGCTCGTGGGCAAGCTGGCCACGGGAATGGCCACGGACTGCACGGATGTCAAGATCGCCGACGGCAAACTTCTGGCCATCAGGCCCATGTACGCCGGCAAGTGCTTCGGCGAGGTGGTCGTCACGGGAACCCCCCAGATGGCGTCGCTGCGGCCGAACGTGTTTACGATCGTGGAGAACGCCAAGGCGGCCGCAATTGTGAAGTTTGATGCGGGTCTCGGCGAACCGAAGACGAAGGTCCTCGAAGTCCAGAAGGAAGCGGCGGGCAAGATCGACGTGGCGGAAGCCAACGTGATCGTGTCCGGCGGCCGCGGCGTGAAGGGTCCCGAAGGCTTCGGCATCCTCGAAGAACTGGCGGCAGTCCTGGGCGCCGCGGTGGGCGCTTCGAGAGCGGCGGTGGACGCGGGCTGGCGCGCGCAGATCGATCAGGTCGGGCAGACGGGGAAAGTCGTTTCCCCGAACCTCTATATCGCCTGCGGCATTTCCGGCGCCATTCAGCATCTGGCCGGGATGAGTTCTTCGAAATATATCGTCGCCGTCAACAAGGACGCGGAAGCCCCGATCTTCGCGAGAGCGGACTACGGCGTCGTGGATGACCTCTTCAAGGTCGTCCCCGCGTTTACGGGCGAAGTCAAAAAACTGCTCGCGTAAAAGCATAGTTGAAAAACGGGGGGGCTTCATAACGCCCCCCCGTTTTTTAGGGAGGCGTTATGAAGCTGTCGGAATTTTCGAGTGGTCATGAAGGAAGAGAGGTCTTCTGGAATGCCCAGAGTTTTGAAGTGCTGCTTTTCCTCTTTACGGGGGCGGCGATGGCCGTTTTTGCCTACGGCGTTTACCGGCGCTGGCAGATGTGGGCCGCCATGGGCAAACCTGAAATCCGGTGGGACAACCTCGGCGAGCGCATCAAGCTGCTGCTCAGGGACGGCCTGCTGCAGATCAAAACCTTCAGGGATCTTTATCCCGGCATAATGCACGGGCTGATCTTCTTCGGGTTTGTGGTGCTGATCTTCGGCGCGGCCTTTGATGCCACGGAATTTCACGTCGCAGAACCCCTGGGCATCCCGTTTCTGACCGGCAAATTTTACCTGTTTTTTTCATTTCTCATGGATCTGTTCGGGCTTGCCGTGCTGATCGGCGTCTTTATGGCGATCGACCGGCGGTATCTGAGCAAGCCGGATCGTCTGGGCTACAAGGGCGTGTCCGACAACACGCCGGACGACGCCATTGTCCTGCTGCTTCTGGCGGCGATCATCATTACGGGCTTCATCATCGAGGCGCTCCGGATCAGCGTCACCTGGCAGCAGACCCCCTGGGAGGTCTGGTCCTTTGTGGGCTGGACGCTGGCCAAGGCCTTCACCGGAATCGATCCCGAATCGGCCAAAGCCATGCACCAGTTTGCCTGGTGGACGCACACCTTCCTGGCCCTGGGGTTTATCGCCTACATCCCCTATTCAAGGCTGATGCATATTATCACGACGCCCGCCAACCACTTTATGCAGAACATGAAACCGGTCGGGCAGATCGAACCGATCCGGGATTTTGAAAACGCCGAATCGTTCGGCGTCGGGAACCTCGACGAGTTCACGTGGAAGCAGATCTTCGACGCCGACGCCTGCACGCGCTGCGGCCGGTGCCAGGACGGCTGTCCGGCCTACCTGACCGGCAAGCCGCTGTCTCCGAAGAAGCTCGTTCAGGATCTCAAGACTTACTGGCTCGAGAAGGCGCCCGCGGCAGTGGAAGCCAAAAAGGCCGCAGGCGAGATCTTCAACATCAAGGCGCTGGCCCCCGTGGACAATGCCGTCCGGATGATCGAAGACAAATGCCTGGGCGAAAAGACGGGCGAAGCGGCGGAAAAGGCGCTGGTCGGCGAGGCTATCAGCCTCGATGAGCTCTGGGCCTGTACGAACTGCATGTACTGCATGGAAAACTGCTCGGCCTCTATCGAGCATGTGCCCAAGATTATCGGCATGCGGCAGTACAAGGTTCTCACGGAGGCGGATTTCGCACCGGAACTCCAGCTGGCCTACCGCAACATGGAAAACAACTCCAACCCCTGGGGCGTGGGCGCGCATCTGAGAGCCGACTGGGCCAAGGAGCTGGGCGTCAAGACCCTGGCGGAAGACCCCAGCGTGGAATACCTGTTCTATGTGGGCTGTGCCGGTTCTTTCGACGACCGCGGCAAGAAGGTCACCGTGGCCTTTGCCAAGATCATGCAGGCAGCCGGCGTCAGTTTCGGCATACTGGGGACGGAGGAGAGCTGCTGCGGCGATTCGGCCATGCGCGGCGGAAATGAGTATCTCTACCAGACCATGGCGCAGATGAACATCGACGCGATGAACGGCTATGGCGTGAAAAAGGTTATAGCCACCTGTCCCCACGGCTACAACGCGCTGAAAAAGGACTATCCCAATTTCGGCGGCCAGTTTGAAGTCTATCACCATACGGAGATCATCGCCGATCTCATCGCCAAGGGAAAGATCAGCCTGAAGCAGTCCGTGCCGGGAACATTCACCTATCATGACTCCTGCTTCCTGGGCCGGTACAACGATATCTACGACCAGCCGCGGAAGATCCTCAAGGCCGTTCCGGGGCTGAAGCTCGTGGAAATGGAGCGGAAACTCGAAAAGAGCTTCTGCTGCGGCGCCGGCGGCGCCCGGATGTGGATGGAGGAGCACGGCGAGAAGATCAACGACGCCCGCGCCAAACAGGCCATCGACGTCAAGGCGGACACGATCGCCGTGGGTTGTCCCTTCTGTCTGACCATGATGAGCGACGGGATCAAGACGCACAGCATGGAAGAAAAGATGGCCTCCCTGGACATCGCGGAAATCGTCTGGAAGGCCATGGGCCTCGAAGAAGAGCAGATCCCTGCGCAGGTCTGCGAGGCGCCTGCGGAGGTGACGAACCCGACTCAATCCTGAGGACGGATCAAGCGTTAACAAAAAGCCCCGATCTTTTTTGAGTTCGGGGCTTTTTTTGTGGCAAATTTCCGAGATTTCATTTATATGCAATAGCCATTACGGCGCGCTGAACGCTGAGTAGAAGCGGCCGATAAACCCATAAACAGACAACCCCTTCTCTCACGGCAGGGAGGGGTTTTGGGTGGGGGGTCGAAAACGAGTCAAGAAAGGAGTGTGGATACTATGGCTGAAACAAGCATCTATCAGAGTAAACCGTGGTTGAAATCGTATGAAAAAGGGGTGCCGGAAACTCTCAAGTACGAGGAAATCTGCATGCCGGATATTCTCGACCGGACGGCAAAGCAGTTTCCCGATAAAACGGCCCTGATTTTTCAGGGATTCACGCTGAATTTCAAAGAGCTCAAAGACATGGTGGACCGTTTTGCCGCTTGCCTAACGGCTTTCGGGGTCAAGCAGGGGGACGCCGTGGCGCTGCTTTTGCCCAATGTGATTCCCTGCGTGGCGGCCAATTTCGCGATCCTGAAAATCGGCGCCGTCGTGGTCATGAACAACCCCCTCTATTCTGACACGGAACTGGAACATCAGTTCAACGACTCCGGCGCGAAGGTTCTGGTCACACTGGACCTGCTCGGGAACCGCATGATCGACCTGCGGCCGAAGACGAAAATCAAACAGATCGTCTATACCTCCATCGGCGATTATCTGCCCTTCCCCAAGAGCCTGCTGTTTCCGCTCGTGGGCAAAAAGAAGAAGCTTGCCGCCGATGTGAAGCCGGCGCCGGATGTCTTCAAATGGAAGGACTGCATCGCCCAATATCCCGCCACTCCACCCGCCGTCAAGATTGGCTTCGGGGACGTGGCCATGTACCAGTACACGGGCGGGACCACAGGCGTCTCCAAGGGCGTCATGCTGACCCATTCCAACCTGAGCAAGCAGGTGCAGCAGTTGCAGGCCTGGTTCCCGAAATTCACCAAGGGAACGGAAATCATGCTGGGCGCGCTTCCCTACTTCCATGTCTTCGGGCTGTCCGTGTCCATGAATTTTTCCGTCCATATGGGATGGGCCCAGGTCCTGGTTCCGCGGCCGCAGCCGGAGCCGCTGCTGGAGGCCATCAGCAAGTTCCGGCCGACTTTCGCGCCGCTTGTTCCGACCATGTACATCGGCATGCTGGCGCATCCGAATCTCAAGAAGACGGACATGAGCTGCATAAAGGGGGCCTTTTCCGGAAGCGCGCCGCTGCCGATCGAGGTCATTCACGATTTTGAGAAGACCACCGGGGCGGTCATCGTGGAAGGCTTCGGCATGACGGAAACGACGCCCGTGACTCATGTCAATCCCTTTGCCGGCGGTGCCCGGAAGGTGGGGAGCGTCGGGTTGCCGATCACGGACACCGAGTGCCGCATAGTCGATCTCGAAGACGGCGTGACGGATATGCCCGTCGGCGAGCGCGGCGAACTGATCGTCCGGGGACCCCAGATCATGCTGGGCTACAAGGGCAAGCCCGAAGAGACGGCCAACACGCTTAAGGACGGCTGGATCTACACGGGCGACATCGCGACGATGGACGAGGACGGCTATTTCTACATTGTGGACCGCAAGAAGGACATGATCATTACCGGCGGCTACAATGTCTATCCACGCGACATCGATGAGGTTTACTATGAGCATCCCAAGGTGCAGGAAGCCTGCTCGATCGGCATCCCGGATGCGAAACGCGGCGAGAGCGCGAAGCTCTTCGTGGTGCTCAAGGAAGGCGAGACGGCCACGCAGGAGGAGCTGATCGAATACGGCCGGGCGAAGCTGGCCGCCTACAAGCTGCCGGTGGAAGTGGAATTCCGCACGGAACTGCCCAAGACGAACGTCGGCAAGATCCTGCGCAAAACCCTCAAGGCGGAAGAAATGGCCAAACGCAAAAAATAGGGGGGGACAGCGCCCCTATTTAATATAGGGACACTTCCCATATTTTCCTGGAAGAATAGGGGGACAGCGCCCCTATTCTATGATCGTCCGGTCGGAAGAATAGGGGGACAGCGCCCCTATTTTATGATCGTCCGGTCGGAGAAAAAGATCTGCGCCGTGGCGATGCTCTTTTATAAAAGTGCCACAGAATAATAAAAAACGGCGGGTTACGTTTCCATAACCCGCCCCTTGTTATTGAAAAATATGGGAAGTGTCCCTATATTAAATAGGGGCGCTGTCCCCCCCTATTTTTTGCGTTTGGCCATTTCTTCCGCCTTGAGGGTTTTGCGCAGGATCTTGCCGACATT